>CAJXSB010000065.1 GCA_913060435.1 uncultured Desulfococcus sp. | reverse complement strand
CCCCGCCGATCTTCCCGTAGGCCCCGTTGTATTTGGTGCCCACGGCTCCCTCCACGACGCAGATGAACTCCCCGGCGTAGCGGTCGACGGCGTCGTGAAGATTCTCCTCGGCCTGCCGGCCGGCTGCGGCCATGATCGTTTCATGGTACTCCACGGAGAGGATGTTGAAAATCAAGTCCCCGATCCACGGATATGTCGAGCGCAGGAACGCCTCCGAGCACCCCGTACATTCGGCAAAATGAAGCCATACCACCGGCAGCCGTTTTTTCGGTGCTGCGAAGACCTCCGTGACCTTGGGCAGGAATGTCGCCGGCAGCCCCATGCTTGCCGTCAGCAGAGTGCAGAACTTGATAAAATCCCGACGCGAAACGCCCTTTTCTGAAATCCGTTCGTAAAATTCAGCTTCTTTCTCTTGGTCCATGCAGCATCTCCTTTTCGGAAAACGGCGATATCGCCGCACCCACCGCTCTCCCTTGAAGGGCACATGCCGCGCTTCCGTTTCGGTGCCGTGGAAACCTTCCGAATCGGGCTTGCGGCGCGTTGCGGCAGCCTTCAGGTCCAATCCAAGTCAAGTCAAGTCAAGCCAATCCAAGTCAATCCAATCCAATCCAAGTCAACCCGAGCCCAGTGGGAAATCATCTTTTCATGATCACTGCACCCCTTTTCTGTTCGGACCGCAGCCGTTCCGGCGGGTGCCTGCACGATGTATTCGTCTGTCGGAAAGATCTGAAATCCCTTCGAAATACAAGCAAAACAGCAGAATTCATTTTCTCCGATGAAGCGAAACTCATCCAATGGGACCCGGCGCCGTTACCTATCACATTCCCAAAAGTTGAGCAAGGTCGGCGTTGGACCCTACAAGGCCGGCGCTGGACTGCCGCCTTGAACAGATTCAGGTTTCATCACCGCGGTCCACTGGCGGTTTCACATCCTTCGGTTCCCTCTCTTCAAGGGCGGCGCAGAACGCATAGCAGACATCGCAGAGCGTCAAGCCGTCCTCAGTGATCAACTTGTTGACGTCATTATAATTTTTACCGCACAGTGCGCAGTAGAGGATGTCATATTTCATCTGGACCTCCCGGACTGTCTGCCAACAGGGGCAGGCCCTGCCGCGGAGGGTCGGCCGCCCACCCCGCGGCATTCGGATGGGGGAAAGGAGCCCGAAGGTCCGGGCTCCAGGAAAAATACGGTATCCCGGATTCGGGATTTTCAGGGGGCTCCGGGCCACTGCCGAAGGACCTTGCCCTCGGAATCCCGGATGGTGATGGAAACGCCGTGATCGCCGTCCAGGCGATGGGTTGCACAGCTGATTCATGGGTCGTAGGCGCGCACGGCCATCTCGATGGTGTTCAAAATCCCCTCGTCGACCCTGCCGCCCTGGATCAGGGTCCGGGCGGCCTGGCTGACGCTCATGTTCATGGGCCCGATGTTATGGGTGGTGCCCACAATGAGGTTGGCCCGGGTGATGAGGCCGTTGTCGTCGGTGGAATAGTCGTGGATCAGGGTGCCCCGGGGCGCCTCGACGCACCCGACGCCCCGGCCGGCCTTGGGTTCGACCTCTGCCCGCACGTCGGGGTTCGTGATCTCGGGGTCGTTTAGGATCTCGATGGCCCGCTCGCAGGCGTAGACCTCCTCGATGAGGCGGGCATAGTGGTAGAGGAGCGTTGCCTGTGCCGGGCGTCCGAAGGTTTCACGGAACTCCTCAAGTTCCGCCTGGGCCCTGGGAGTGGCCATCCGGTCGGCCACGTTGATTCGGGCCAGGGTGTTGGCGCGGTAGATGCCCTTGGGATCCTCGAGGTCCATGGAGAAGCCTTCATTCCAGCACCGGGCGTAGGGAAACTTGCTGTAGGAGTAAGGCTCCACATGCTCGCCGATGTGGTCGGCGTAGTTCCCCACGTCGAATTCGAAATAGGTGGCGTCAGGCTTCATGAGGCGGATCCTGCCGTCGTAAAGGTTGAGGGCACCGTCCGCGTCCACCGTGCCGATAAAACCGGTCCGGATCACGCCGACGCTCTGGATGGCGTCGAGATATTTGGGGAAGATCTCCTTTTTGGCGAATTCGATGGTAAATAGCGCAAAGTCCATGAGCTCGCCCATCTTTTCCAGGATCTCCTTTCGGTCGGCCTCGGTCATGGGCTTGGAGAATCCGCCGGGAACCCCGGCGACGGGGTGGATGGTCTTGCTCGAGAACTTGTCCAGGATCATTTTGGCCGCAAAACGCATCCGGACGACCTGGCGGGCCAGCTCCGGGTTGGCCTTGGCGATCCCAATGACGTTCCGGACGGCATAGTCCGCATCGGGTCCAATGACAAAATCCGGGGCCGCCAGGAAGTAGAAATGGAGCAGCTTGTCCTCGACGTGGGCGAGGGTCTGCATGAGCTCCCGGAGCTTGCTGCCCGTCGGCGTCGGCGTCACCCCGAAGCAGCCGTCGACCGCCTTGTTCGAGGCCAGGTGGTGCATCCAGGGGCAGATGCCGCAGATGCGGCTCACGATCCGGGGAAGCTCCTCTGCCGGTTTGCCCTCCACGAACTTCTCGAAGCCGCGGAGGGACATGACGTTCACCCGGGCATCGGAAACATTGCCGTCGTCATCCAGCTCGATGCCGATGGACGCATGCCCTTCGATGCGGGTGATGGGTTGAATATTGATCACCTGGGTCATGGATCAGGTCTCCTTTCGTTTGGGGCGAAGCTGGCGATGGGCGCCCGAGAATCGGAGCAGGGACACGTTTTCGGGCAGGGAGCGGATGTCGATACCGTTGGACGCCAGGGCATTCAGCATGTCAAGGCGCTGGTTGCCCCCGCGCGAGACGGGTCCGTAGCACCCGCGGCAGGGCACACGGGCCGAGATGCAGCGGGGATGAACGGCGTCGCCTCCGCAGCCGGCCCGGGTTACCGGCCCCATGCAGACCATGCCCTGCTCCAGAAGGCACCGCATCTTGTCCAGGGGCTCATCCGCAGCGGTGTACGCCGGGGCCTGGAGGAATCGCCGGATATCCTTGAGTTCTCCCTTGCCCTTGCGCACCGTCGGACAGGTGTCGCAGACGCTCTTTTCGGGCAGGACCGGGGTGTCGCCTTCCACCAGGGCCGCCAGGGCGGCGAAGATGTGATCCGGATGGGGTGGGCACCCCGGCAGCATGATGTCGACCTTGATCCGCTCGTCGAGGGCATAGCAGGCGTCGAGCAGCGGCGGGATGCCCTGGTGGGGGTAGGCGTCCTCCCGGTCGGTGGTTTCCGTTCTGTAATACCGCTCCAGGATCTCGGCGTTGTCGTAGGAATTGGAGAGCGCCGGGATGCCGCCGTGGGTGGCACAGGTTCCGAGGGCGATGATGACGCCGCACTTCTTCCGCATCTCATGCGCCACCTCGAGGTGCTCCTCGTTCCGGACGCCGCCGCTGATGATGCCCACTTCCGCTTCGGGTATCTCGATCTCTCTCCCATCCCCCAGCTGACCGAAATACTTGTGGTCCATGAGGGCCGGGATGTGGACGAATTCCACAAGCTCCAGCACTTGAAGGAGCCGTTCGCCCATATCCAGAATCGAGATCTCGCATCCGGAGCAGGCGTTCAGCCATTCACTTGCGACTTTGACTGTCATAGGGATTCCCTCCTGCTGAACACGCTTCAGCATACTGGGGTTACGGGTCTATCGGTCGATCACCACCGGTTTGGTGCCGAGATCCCTTCGGTTGTGGCGGGCCGCCTTCTTCTTGGCGCCGGATGCCGCCCGGACCTTCCCCAGGGCTTCGCTGGCGAAGGCGGCGTTCTCCTCCCGCCGGAACTCCTCGACGGCCTCGGCACTCCGGGCATCGGCGAAGACGGCCCGACCCAGCGGGCTGCGGGTGATGACGGTGGTCCATCCCTCCGCAGCGCCGATGCCGCCGAAAGAGATGTCGGCGAACTCGGAGGAATAATCCTGGCAGAACCGGCATGCATACCGCCGCATCGACTCGATCTCCGCCAGATCGATCCGCTTCACCTCGCCGTCCCGGAGATGGACCAGAAGCGCGTCCTTGATGTTGATCTTCTGAACATCCTCCCACGCAAAGCCGCCCAACTCGGCCATCCGGGCCTGCTCCGCCGGGCTGAAGATGAAATTGCCCGAGCAGAAAAGTCCGAGGCAGATGGCGATGGTTTCGGAAGGCACCAGGCTCAGGGCCTGCATTCGTCGGATCGACATGATCTGGCAGGGCGTGCCCACCAGGGCGACTCGCCGGAGCCCCTTCCGGACCATGGGGTCGAACTCCTGGATGGAGGAATAGGTCATGTACTGGTCGCTGAAGCGCTTCATGCCGTGGGAGGTATCGAAAAAGAATCCGGCCCCCTCCTTGATCTCCTCGCGGTTGACGGCGAGAAACGGCTGGCGCTGAAACCGGCCGACCTGCCGGGCCACGATAGCCCCGTCGATGCGCCCCCGGTCGAGCATGTGCAGCAGGAGGGCCGTCACCACCCCGCCGTCGGTGCCGGCCTTGAGCACCGTCTTGTCTGCAGCGCGGGCCACGGTCGTCTCGATGATCCGGCCCATGGGCGCGCTCCAGTTGGAAAGCCGCCGGGTATCCTCCTCGAGCTCGTCAATTTCCGGACAGATAGTGTAGCAGAGACCGCATTCGATGCACTTCTCCATGTCCCCGAAACGGGGCTTCCCATCCTCGCTCAACTCCAGGGCGCCGTAGTTGACCGCGGTGCAGAACGTCACGCACCCCCCGCAGCGGTGGCACAGACCGGGTTTCTGAACCTCTTGAACCAGGTTGAAAAATGTTTTCATAATGCCTCCTTGCATTGGGGTCAGCCAAGGCCCACTTCGGCCAGGTCCGGCCCGAGGTAGGCGCGTTCGTTTTCGCCAAGCATGCCCATGGCCAGGCAGAGGATGGTCCAGAGGTGAACCGTGTGGTAGTGCCCGCCGTAGTGCTCGGCGAGGTCATGAATCTGGGCGTGGCAGTTGTGGCACGGGGTGATGCAGTAGTGGGCGCCCGTCTCCAGGATCTGATCGAACTTGATCTTGCCGTAGGCCCGCCGCTCGTCGGCGTACCCCGACTGGAGAAATCCGCCGCCGCCGCCGCAGCAGAAATTATTGGAGCGATTGGGATACATGTCCACGAAATTCTCCTCGCCCACGGCGGCGGTGACCACCAGGCGGAGGTCTTCGGCAACCGGGTCGCCAAAGCTCTTTCGCACCAGCTGGCAGGGATCCTGCACCGTAAATTTGACCTTCATGTCGCGGTTCCAGTCGGAGTTGACCTTCAGCCGGCCCTCTCGGATCCATTCGGCGTAGCAGTGGACGATGGTCTTGATCTCGAAGTTGTGAGGGATGTTGTACTTTTGCAGTCCGGACCGGACGGCGAAGAGCTCGTGCCCTCACTCGGTATTGAGCCAGACCTTGCAGCCCAGATCTTCAACGGCTTTCGCCTTGGTCCGGACGATGTGCTCCCAATCCTTGTCGTCGGCCAGGAACATGCAGTAGTTTTCCGCGGCCCATCCCTTCGACCCATAGGTCCAGTCCGCTCCCGCCTGCTGCAGGATCTTCCAGAGGGGTATCATCTCGTCCGGCTCGGTGACCGGCTCGCGGGAGTTCTGGTTGAGGAAATAACGGGCCCCCTTCCGGTCCATCGGCACCTGGATTTCCTCGAAACCCGGCTGCATCTCCCGAACCTCGTCGGCCACATCCTCGACCACGAAGCGCCAGTCCTCCTCGGAGGCGCCCATGGCGCTGCAGGTGTCGTGACGCAGGGCCATGTCGCAGGAGCCGAGGATGCCCTTGGGGCGGTTCTCCCTCGGCCAGCTCGCCCGGATGTTGAAGATGAGCTGGGGGATGTTGATCTTCATGGGACAGACGCTGATGCACCGCTGGCACATGGTGCACATCCAGGCCCAGTCGCTTTTAAGAATCTCCTCGTCCATCCCCAGGGCCGCCATGCGGAGAAACCGCCGAGGGTCCATGTCGGAGAGGCCGCTGGCCGGGCAGCCGGAGGCGCACAGGCCGCAGGTCAGACAGGCGTTCAGATTCCCGCCTTCCGGGAGGATCTCCATGACGTTATCTTTGAAAAGGCTCCTGGGCGCTTTTCCGAGTGTGACAATCTGGTTTGGCATATCTCCTCCTTATCGCCTCCTAGCCGGCTTCAAGCATGGATTCGATCTGTTTTTCGGGATTAGGGCCAAGGGCCCGGATCTTTTCGGTAAACCGGGTCACGACCTCGGCAAACCGCGGCGCCTCGGCGGAGGAAACCCATTCGATGGTGAAACGTTCGGGATCGACGCCGGCGTCTTCCAGCACGATCCTGATGACATCCAGGCGGGCGTGTGCTTTGTGATTACCGTCCAGGTAATGGCATTCACCCAGATGTCAGCCCATGACGATCACACCGTCGGCACCCCGGCGGAAGGCATGCATGACCAGCTCCGGGTGGACCATCCCCGAACACATGACGCGGACCGCCCGCATGTTGGGCGGATACTGGAGCCGGGACACGCCGGCCAGGTCCCCGCCGGCATAGGCGCACCAGTTGCAGAGAAAACCGATGACGACCGGTTCGAATTGCTCAGACATGATGATTCTCCTTCATTTGATTGTCATAATACGGCCAATGCCGCACTGACCTGGTCTTTGAGCTGTTCCATGGTAAACCCGTGAACGTAGATACCGCCTTTGGGGCAGGTCGCCTCGCACAATCCACATCCCTTGCAAAGTGCCTTGTCGGTGACGATCCGCTGATGGGACCGGCCGTCCTCTCCCGGATACTCTTCCAGCTGGAGCGCCCGGTACGGGCAGACATCCAGGCACAAGGCGCAGCCGTCGCATTTTTCGGTGATATAGGACTTGATGGCGTCGAGCTGCATCTCCTTTTTCGCCAGGATCACCCCGGCCTTGGCCGCCGCGGCCTTGGCCATGCCGACGGACTCGTCGATGGGCTTGGGATAGTTGCACATGCCGGCCACAAACAGCCCTTCGACCGGCATTTCCACGGGCCTCAGTTTGGGATGGGCCTCGTTGAGGAACCCATCGGCATTGGCCGAGCACTTGTACAGCTCCACAAGCTCGTGGGTGTCGTTGGGCTCGATGGCCGCCGCCAGCACCACGGCATCGGCCTCGATCCGGAGCGGAAACCGGGAGATCGGGTCGAACACCGACACGCAGAGGCCGTCGCCGTCCCGGGAGACCTCGGGCTTCTGATCCGCGCTGTACCGGATAAAGATCACCCCCAGGTCCCGGGCCTTCCGAAAGAGGTCCTCCCGCTCGCCATAGGTGCGGATGTCCCGGTTCAGGATATAGACGTTCATCCGGGAATTTGCCTCCTTGAGCCGGATGGCGCTCTTGACCGAATGGGTGCAGCAGACCCGGCTGCAGTAGGGCCGCCGGTCGTCCCGGGACCCCACGCACTGGATGAAGACCGCGCTCGACATCCCAGCGGCGATGCCGTCGCCCTCATTGAGGTGCGCGTCGAACTCGAGGTGGGTCATAATCCGGTCGTCCTGGCCGTAGAGATATTCGTCGGGGCGGGATTCGCGGGCCCCGGTGGCCACCACCGCCACGCCGTAAGTGACCGCGCGGGACTCGCCGTCCACCCGGATTTTACTCACGAAATTTCCCACCGATCCAACGGCGGACTCCAGTGCCGCGTTCTGGAGGACCTTGATCCTGGGATGGTTTTCCACCCGGTCGATCATGGCCTCGAGCACGGGGCGCACCGCCCGGCCGCGGTCGGTGGCGGTGAGATGCCAGGCATTGCCCCCCAGACGGTCGCTCTTCTCGAGGAGGATGGTCTCATATTCCTGGTCCGCCAGCCCCAGGGCCGCGCTCATCCCGGCGAGACCGCCGCCGATGACCAGGGCTTTCTGCTGGACTGCCACCGTATCCCGGTAGAGGGGATAGTTTTTCGAGACCTTGGCCACGGCCATCCGGACCTGGACCTTCGCCTTTTCCGTGGCTTTATCGGGCTGCCCCTGGTGGACCCAGGCGTTCTGGTTACGGATGTTGGCCATCTCCATCATATAGGGGTTCAGGCCCGCCTCCTTCAGGGTGTCCTGGAACAAAGGCTCGTGGGTCCGGGGCGTACAGGCGGCGACGACGATGCGGTTGAGACCGTGCTCGCCGATCTTCTGGGCGATGAGGTCCTGGGTATCGGCCGAACAGGTGAAGAGGTTGTTTTCCACATAGACGACATGGTCCAGGGTTTTGGCGTCGTCGACGACGGCCTTGACGTCGACCACCCCGGCGATATTGATGCCGCACGAACAGACAAACACCCCGATTCTGGGTTCTTCCGCGACGATATCCCGCTCCCGGGGATAGCTCTTTTCGTGGGTCAGGGTTCCCCGCGCCTGAATGAGCGCGGCAGCGGCTTCGGCAGCGGCGGACGATGCCTCCGCCACCGACCGAGGAATGGCCTTGGGGGCCTGAAAGGAGCCGGTCACGAAAATGCCCGGCCGGTTGCTGGTCACCGGCGCGAAGCTGTTGGTCTTGGCAAAACCGTAGTGGTCCAGCGCTATGCCGAATTTCTCGGCCAGTCTCCGCGCGTCTTCCGGCGGCTCCATGCCGACGGACAGGACGACCATGTCAAAATCCTCCACCAACGTCTCACCCGCTTCGGTGGTGTATCGCATGGACGCCCCGGTGTTTTCCCGGCCCGGATAGATGGTGTGGGGTCGGGCCCGAACGAAACGGATTTCCGAGGCTTTTGCCGTCTCGTAATACCGTTCGAATTCCTTGCCGTGGCTGCGGATGTCCATGTAAAAGATGCTCTGTTCGAGGCCGTCGCCGGTGGTGTGCTCCGCCGTGACCAGCGACTGCTTGATGGCGTACATGCAGCAGACGCTCGAACAGTAGCCGTTGTCGCACCGGTTCGTGCTCCTGGACCCAACACATTGCAGCCAGGCGATCTTCCGGGGTTCGCGTCCGTCCGAGGGCCGCACCAGGTGCCCCATGCACGGGCCGCTGGCCGAGAGGAGACGCTCATATTCCAGGCTGGTAACAACATCGGGAATCTGGGTGTAGGCGTAGAAGTCGAGACCGGCGGGATCAAAAGGCTTGAAACCGGGGGCGAGGATGACCGCGCCGACATGGACCGGCACCGTCTCCTCCCGGTCCTCGAAATTGACGGCGCCGGTGGGGCAGAATTTTTCGCAGGCCCGGCACTTCCCGCGATTGAGGTAAATGCAATGGTCGCCGTCGATGGCGTATTTGAGGGGCACCGCCTGGCCGTACTTGATGTGGGCGGCCTTCCGCTTGCTCACCCCCATGTTAAACTCGTCATCCACTTTCCGGGGGCATTTTTCGGCGCAGAGGCCGCAGGCGATACATTTGTTCATGTCGATGTATCGCGGCTTCTTTTTGATGTTGACAGTAAAATTACCCGCGTCTCCAGAGACGCTCTCCACCTCTGACAGCGTTAACAGCTCAACGTTCAAGTGCCGACCGCACTCGACCAACTTGGGCGAAATAATTCACATGGCGCAGTCGTTGGTGGGGAAGGTCTTATCGAGCTGGGCCATCACGCCGCCGATACCGGCACTTTTCTCGACAAGATAGACAAAGTACCCTGAATCAGCCAGATCCAGCGTCGCCTGGATGCCGGCGATCCCGCCGCCGACCACCATCACAGATCCAATCGCCTTTTCCGACATGTATACCTCTCTTTTTATGGGTTGACGTATTATGGGCTTCATAACGGCGTGGGGAGCGGCCCGCGACAGCTCCGCCGCCACCGCCGTGGAGATCCCCTGGTCCCGGCAGAAGCGCTGGAATTCGGGGCCTTCGACAAGATATTTCCTTCCCACCGTGGAGCGGGCTTGCAGCCGGCCGCTCCGGATCCAGTTTGTCACCGTGTTGCGGTGAACGCCCAATAGCTTTGCGAGCTGGCCCACACGAAATTCAATCATACCGTGCCCTCCGATGCTGTGCCGGCAAATCGATTCTGGATCAGCACCCGGATCCGCCTGCACATATCGGGAACCGCGGCCATGACCGGCGGGGAGAGTCCGGCGCTCACCATGGACGGCAGGTCCGTGGTCTGGACCACAAAAACGCGGACCTCGATATCGGTCTGATCCTGGAGCTCCTTGAGCATGTTGGTCGTCGGAAACTGGTGAAGGGAGAAATCGCAGACCTTGGCCGGCGAAATGTCTGCAATCTCGATCTCGAAGATCTCTCCGGGGTCGGCCCCCGCAACCGCCATGGCATCGACGATGATCATCAGTTCGGGCTTCGTCTCCGAGAGGATGAAATCAAAGAGGATGTCCCGGATCGATGTCCCGACGTCGAGGCAGGCCGCCGCCTCCGGCAGAGCCTCTTCCGCTTCCAGCCGGCGGATGACCTCGGGGCCGAAGCCGTCGTCGCCGATCAGCGGATTCCCGCAACCGAGCACCAGACATTTTTTTTGATATATTTCACTCAACATGGTTTCCTGTGCATCGTTCGGCAATGGTTTGTGCAAATTGTGCAAAAGTGGCGATATAGGCAAAATATATAATCGGTCTAAAACAATAAATGTGCCAAAGATCAAAAAAAAGCGATATCCTGTGTTTTTTCAATGGAATGAACCCCAAACGGAGGCGATCTGCACCATGGCGGGTCTCGGGGTCAATTCTCCCCGAAACGACCGTAGGGAACGATAGGTCCTCGATCTAAATAGGAAAAAAGCGCCTGGGGAGGAAGCGAGTCCATTTGGGGCGAAAACGCCCCGATCAGCGTGGCTGGGATAATTTTTCGACGAGGCCGTAGCGCTTCATCTTGCTGAAAAGCGTCTTGCGGTCGACCCCGAGCAGGCGGGCCACGCGGGTCCGGTGCCATCGGTGCTGGGAGAGGGTCGACAGGATCACCCGCTTTTCATACTGCTCGACCAGCGCCTTCAGCGAGGGGGCCCCGGTGATATCGATTCTCTCTGGCGCCGGAGGCGGGGGTGGTGCAGGGTCGGGCGACGGCAGGCGGAGCGCATTCATCGCACAGTAGCGAATAAGGACGCTCTGCAGCTCCCTCACGTTTCCGGGCCAATCGTATTCGTAGAGGCGGTCCAGCATCTCCCCGGTGATGGGGGGAAGATTCCGCTTCCCGCCGTGCATCAGAAGAAAATGGTCGATCAGGAGCGGCAGATCGGCTTTCCGCTCCCGGAGCGGTGGAAGATAGATGGGAAGAATGTGGATCCGGAAGTAGAAATCCTCCCGAAGCAGCCCCGTCCGGATATGCTCCCGCAGATCGCGGTTGGTGGCGCTGATGATGCGGAGATCCGTCCTGCAGAGCTGGTTGCTTCCCACGGGAGTGAAGCCGCCGCCTTCGATGACGCGCAGCAGCTTGACCTGCATGTGGGGGTTGATCTCGCCGACTTCGTCGAGGAAGAGGGTGCCCTGGTCGGCATAGGCGATGTATCCTTCCCGGTCATCGCCGGCCCCCGAGAACGCCCCCTTGACGTAGCCGAAAAACTCACTCTCGATGAGGTTCTCGGGGATCGCCCCGCAGTGCACCGGGACGAACCGTTGGCCCCGCCGGTCGCTCAGGTCGTGGATGGCGTGGGCCACAAGCTCCTTGCCCGTCCCCGGCTCCCCGTAGATAATCACGTTGGCGTCGGAGGCGGCGGCATTGAGGATCTCTTCGTAGACCTTCTGCATCTGGGGGCTTGCGCCGACGATATTGCCGAACTTGCGCCACCGGCGGATGCCGGAGCGCGCCAGGATCTCCCCGGGCATGGTGCACGACGCCCCGTCTTTCAGGAGACTCTCCGCCATCTTCCGGTCGTGGATGTCGGTGACCATCGACAGGAGCATCGAAGCGTCGCTTTCGGCGGCGACGGGCGCATTGACGCTTTGGTGCCACCGACCGCTCCGCGGATGGCGGATGTCGAAGCGGACGGTCTCCCCCTTCAGCACCTGATCCATGACGCAGAAGGGGCACTGGGACGCCCGCCCGTGAAGGGCGGTGTGGCAGCGCTCCCCTGCGGCGTCCCTGCCGATGCGCTCGGCAAGGCGATCGTTTACATAGACCAGGCGGAAGTCCCTGCCCGAGACGTAGATCTCACCGTCGAAGGCGCGGACCATCGCTTGGAGGAGCGATGTTTCGTCGAGGAGACCACCCTTCTCGGATCTCCGCCATTCTGAATCTGGTAATCGGGGCATGCCACCTCTCCATCATCCCGGGCGTCATGCTGCCGGCCGCCTTGCTCATGCGTGGAAGCAAATGAGAAAGATGAAAACCGGGATGTCCGGCGCGCCGTCGTTTCCGCACACAAACGCCTCACTTAAATACTCTAGCGCATCAATAGCAAACATCAAGGCCCGAGCGGCGACGTCACCCTTTGCCGTCGGGCGCATGGGGGCGTCCCGGCTATTTTTCGGTTGAAGATTCGGCCGATATCATTTATGACTCCGCAATATCAGGATATCCTGATGAAAGCCGCATGGCTGCCCACTGCAACTTCATTGCACGGATATCGTTAACACTTCAGCATACATCGCATCACACCGACGGAGGAGATATATGCCACGAAAACGGCTCGCCGCTGTCCTTCTGATCCTGGCCGTCCTGCTGACCGCCGGCATCGCCCTGGCCGGCTCGGATGCCCTGACCGACCATGGCGGAGCATTCCCCCGCGCCCTCGATGGCTATGACGATCCCCGTCACGAAGGGATCATCGCGGTGCTGGAGCACCGCGTCCAGGCAGAGCCCTTCAATCTGGCGGCCACCCTCATCTTTTTCGCGGCCATCGCCCACACGTTCCTGGCCAGCCGCTTCATGGCCATTGCCCACCGGTGGGAACACGCGCACGAGCAGCGGATCAAAGCAGGGGAGGCCCCCCGGAACTCCGTCCACCACGGCGCCGAGCTGTTTCATTTTCTCGGGGAGGTCGAGGTGATATTCGGTGTCTGGGTCGTCGCCCTGGTCGGCGCCATCCTCTTTTTTCACGACTGGGAGACCGTCGTCGGCTATATCAGCGGCAAGGTCAATTTCACCGAGCCGGTCTTCGTGGTGGTGATCATGATACTGGCGGCCACCCGCCCGATCCTGAAGCTCTCCGAGGGGATTATGATGAAGATCGCCAGGCTGTTCGGCGGCACCCTGAAGGCTTGGTGGTTCACCATCCTCACCCTGGGGCCGCTGCTGGGATCGTTCATCACCGAACCCGCCGCCATGACCATCTCCGCCCTCCTCCTGGCACGTAAATTCTATGAGCTGGAGCCGGGCGAAAGCCTTAAATACGCGACGTTGGGCCTCCTCTTCGTCAATATCTCGGTGGGCGGCACCCTGACCCATTTCGCCGCCCCGCCCGTCCTGATGGTGTCAGGCCCCTGGCACTGGGACACGGCCTTCATGATGGCGACCTTCGGCTGGAAGGCCGCCACCGGCATCCTCATCGTCAACACCGTCTACTTTCTCATTTTCAGGGATGAAATGGCGGCGCTGGAGGAGAAATTCGCGGTCCGGAGCCTCCGGGACCATATCCGCGCCACCTACCTGGACCGGGATCTGGTGGAGACGGAATTCGACAAGATCAGCAGCCTCATCAACTCCAGGCAGCGCCTCTACAACACCGTCGAGGCGCAGGTGAACACCCTGGCCCGGGAAATCCGGGCCCGCCTGCTGAATGTCTATATGACCGAACTGCTGCCCCAGGGGGTCGACCGTGACCTGGCCCGGGAGGCCTTTGACCAGCGCTTCAATGAAATCCTCCTCAACCGGATGCGCGAACAGCTGCCCGGCATCCTCCCGGCGGAGGAGCGCGCCCCGTTCATCGACCCGGACTGGGATGAGCGGGAAGACCCGGTGCCCGCCTGGGTCGTGATCGCCCACATCCTCTTCATGGCCTGGACCATCTTCAATGCCCACCACCCGACGCTTTTCGTCCCCGGGCTCCTCTTCTTCCTGGGATTCGCCTCGGTCACGGCGCCGTTCCAGAACCGGATCGAACTCAAGCCGGCGATCCTGGTCGGCTTTTTCCTGGGGGGGCTTGTCATCCACGGCGGGGTCCAGGGCTGGTGGATCCAGCCCGTGCTCTCCAACCTGTCGGAGATTCCCCTGATGCTGGGCGCAGCCGTGCTGACCGCCTTCAACGACAACGCCGCCATCACCTTCCTCAGCACCCTGGTACCCGACTTCACCGGGACCCTCAAATACGCGGTGGTCGCCGGCGCCGTCACCGGCGGCGGCCTGACCATCATCGCCAATGCCCCCAACCCGGCAGGCCAGTCGCTGCTCAAGAAATATTTTGAGAACGGGATCTCGGCCGTGGGGCTGCTCAAGGCGGCCCTCCTCCCGACGGTGATCATCCTCCACATCTTCATGCTCTTTCTCGTCACTTTCCGGTAGGGGGCGGAATGGCCGCGTTTCGCGCACACCTGGGGATGGTCGTCTACACCCTGATCATCGCAGGATCCTTTCCGGTGGTCTCGGCCATCACCCCGGGCCACGACTCGATCGTGCTGACCTTCTGGCGCTTTTTGGCCGCCACCCTGGTCTTCGCCCTGATGCTTCCCTTCCGAAGAGGGGCCAGGCGCCCCCCGGGAATCGGGGACCTGGGCAGATATGCCGTCGTCGGCGGGAGCTACGGCCTCTTCTTCATCCTGATGTTTGAAGCCCTCAAAGAGACCTCTCCCATCAACACCAGCACCATCTACACGACGCTGCCCCTCATGACGGCGCTGCTGGGGGGGCTTATGGGCGAACCCGTCCGGCTGCGCCAGCTGGGCATTCTGGCCCTCTCCATGGCTGCCGCGATCTGGGTCGTTTTCCGGGGGGATTGGAGCCGGATGGCTTCTCTGGCCTTCTCACGGGGGGACCTGCTCTTTTTCCTCGGCACCGTCAGCCTTGCCGTCTACGTCCTGGCCCTCAAGAAGCTCCAGCGGGACGAATCGCGGGTCCGGTTCACCTTCTACAGCCTGACGGCGGCGACCCTGGCCCTCATGGCCGCAGCCCTCATCCAGACGGGCTCGCTTCCGATGCCGGGCGCACCGGTATGGCTGGGGCTCGCCTACCTCGCCGTACTCTCCACGGCGGTGACCTTCTGGATGCTCCAGTTCGCAGCAGTCCGGCTCGGCCCCAACCGGGTGGTGGCCTACACCTTTCTGACCCCGTCGGCCGTGGCCGCCATGGAGTGGGCCATGGGCAGATCGGCCATCGGAGCATCCGTTCTGCCGGGGATCGCCCTCACCCTCCTGGCGGTGGTGCTGTTGCAGCTGCCCACTGTTTCGGGGGCTCGTCCCATCCGCTGATCTGCCGTCTCTCCCCGGGAAGGGATGGCACGGCGCAGCCCAGGCAGATAGCGGCGGCCGTTCAGGCGCCGGCGGCCAGGGTATGCTCCGAGATGGCTGCGACGATCTTTTCCCACAAGCCGGGAAACGCCGTGCCGTGGCCAAGGCCTTCGATAACCTCGAGGCGGGCGTCGGGGATGATGTCCGCCGTGTCCTGCCCGTGTGCAAGGGGCACGACGGGGTCGATGTCGCCGTGGATGACCAGGGTGGGGATGTCGAGCTGGTCGAGGCGGTGCCGCCGGCCGCCGGCGCCGACGATGGCCGCCATCTGACGAAGGAAGCCGGGTGCATAGATGCCCCGATCAAAGGCCTTTCCCGACAGCTCCCGCTGCAGATCCTCGTCATAGAAGGGCGAACCGCCGGCAAAGGTGCGGTGAATTTCGGCCATATGGTCGATATAGGCCGCTCGCTTGGCCGGGGGAGAGGACATCATCGCCGCCAGCGCTTCTTCCGTGGCCGGCGGCAGATCCGGCTCGCCGGTGGTGGACATCATCGACGTCAGGCTCAACAGCCGCGCGGGGTACTCCAGGGCCATGACCTGGGCGATCATGCCGCCCATGGAGAGGCCGCAGATATGGGCCCGATCGATCTTGAGGGCATCCATCAGACCGATGGTGTCGTCGGCCATGTCGAGCAGGGTGTACGGCACCCATACCTGCCGGCCGGCC
>CAJXSB010000064.1 GCA_913060435.1 uncultured Desulfococcus sp. | reverse complement strand
TGGGTGCCAAGGGTGGATTCGTCATTATCAGCGCAGACGACCCCGGCCCCCACTCCTCCCAGACGGAGCAGGACAGCCGGCTGATGGCGGTCATGGCCAAGATTCCCGTCCTCGACCCGGACTCTCCTGCCCAAGCCCGGCAGATGGCGGCCCTGGCATACGAGCTCTCGGAGGCTTTCGAAATCCCGGTGATGATCCGGCCGACGACCCGTGTCTGCCACAGCCGGCAGGATATCCCGACGGCGCCGATCCGCGTGGCGCTTCGGCCTGCCGATTTCCAGCGGGATCCGGCCCGATGGGCTGCCACGCCCAAATTCCGATACCAGCTCCATCTGGAGCTGGAGGAGAAGCTCGACGGCATCGCCCGGTGGGAGAAAACAGCGCCGATATGGCTCAATCCGGCCCGGCCATCACGCCGGGCCCTGGTCGTTTCGGGGGTGGCCGCCGGGCATGCCCGGGAGATCGTCGAGGAACTGGGGCTCTGGGAAGAGCTTTCGGTCTACCAGGTGGTCCAGCCGTTCCCGCTCCACACCGGTTTCATATCCGATCTGCTGGCCCGCCATGACGACATCCTGGTGATCGAAGAGACCACCGGGGTAATCGAGATGCAACTCGCCGACAGAGGGCGCGTCCAGGGGCGAAACAGCGGTGCGGTCCCCCGGGTCGGAGAGCTCCTGCCGGAAAAGATCGAAGCGCTTGTCCGCAGCTTCGCCGGGGTCCCCGCAACCCGTCCGCCCGCGCCGCCCGCCGCGCCCGGCCGGCGGCCGACCCTCTGCGCCGGGTGTCCCCACCGTGCCAGCTTCTACGCCATTAAACGGGCGGCCCGAAAGGGCATCTATCCCTCGGATATCGGCTGCTACACCCTCGGCCTCAATCTGGGGGCGGTGGACACCGTCCTCTGCATGGGCGCCGCCATCAGCCAGGCCGCCGGATTCTACCATGCCCACAAGGAGATGGAGAAGCGGCCGGACATCGTCGCAACGATAGGGGACTCCACCTTTTTTCATGCGGGTATACCGGCCCTGATCGATGCCGTGGTGCAGAAGGTCCGGTTCGTGCTGGTCATTCTGGACAACCGGACCACCGCCATGACCGGCAACCAGCCCACGCCCTCCACCGGCCTGGGGGCATGCGGCGAACCCCTCAACGCGGTGGACATTGAGGCCCTGGTGCGGGCCTGCGGCGTTTCGTACTGCAGAACCGGGGACCCTTACCAGCTCGACGATTTCATCGCCCTGATGAAGGATGCGGTTGCCTACAGCCGGGAGCAGGGGCCGGCCGTCGTCATTTCCCGCTATCCCTGCCTGCTCGACCGCCGACAGCAGGGCGCCCGCGCGCCAAGGACCCCCGTCGCCGTCAACGAGGACTGCGACGGCTGCGCCTACTGCGTGGATCAGTTCGAGTGCCCGGCCCTGGTTCTGGACCCGGTGGCGGAGCGGGTGGATATTGATCCGATGGTATGCGCCGAATGCGGGGTCTGCGTCCATGTCTGCCCCAAGGGATGCATTGAGGAGGTCAAATAAGATGACGACGAAGCAGCAGATTGTGGTCAGCGGTGTGGGCGGTCAGGGGATCCTTTTCGTGACGCGGCTTCTGGCGGAGGCCGCGATCCGGCGGGGGCTTGCGGTCCTGACATCCGAGACCCATGGCATGGCCCAGCGGGGCGGTACGGTGGTCTCCCACCTCAAGGTCGGGAGTTTCTCGAGCCCCCTGATCCGGCCGAACATGGCCGACGGGCTGCTGATCATGAAGCCCGAAAATGTAGAGCTCCACGGCTTTTTCCTCAAGCCCGGCGGATGGGCGGTGGTCAACCAGCCGGAAGGGACGACGTGCGAGATGACCCGCTGCACCATGGATGCCGACGGCATGGCGGCGGCCATCGGCAATCCCAGGGCCGTCAACCTCATCATGCTGGGGTTCGCCCTGGCCCGAAGCCCGGAGATCTTCTGCCGTGCAGACGATATCCGACATATCCTGGCGGCGCGCTTGGGCGGAGAAGATGCCATGCGGGCGGCGGCCATGGCAGCTTTCGAGGCGGGGTATCAAGCCGCGCCCAGTGCATAACAACGGTTCAACCCAAAGACAAGGAGGCGAAGGAGATGAAAAAGCGTTCTGTTTACGGATGGATATTGATGCTGGTGTCGATGGTGATGATCGGGGCGGCCCTGCCCCGCGGCGCAGCAGCGGGTCCGGGGCTGCTCCGGTACGCCAATTTTCCGCCGGCCCCGACGTTTCCCTGCGTCCAGATGGAGCGGTGGAAGGTCGAGGTCGAGAAGCGGACCGGCGGAAAGGTGCGGATCCAGACCTTTCCCGGAGGAACGCTTCTGGATGCCAAAGCGATGATGGACGGCGTCATTGCCGGGCAGGCGGACATCGGGTGCCTCTCCATGGCCTACCAGCCGGGGCGCTTTGTCCTGACCAACGCCCTCAGCCTGCCCCTCGACATCCCCGATGCCAGGAGCGGCAGCCTCGTGCTGTGGGACATCTATGACGCCTACCAGCCCGAATCCTTCGCCAAGGTGAAGGTGTTGACCATGTTCACGACAGCGCCCGCCAACATCATGTCCAAGACGCCGGTGCGCACCCTTGCGGACCTGAAGGGGCTTGACCTCAGGGCATCCGGCGGTGCGGCCCAGATCCTCAAGGCCTGGGGGGCGAACCAGGTGGGGATGCCCATGTCCGGGACCCCAGAAGCCCTGCAGAAGGGGGTGGTCCAGGGCCTCTTCTCGTCGCTCGAGGTGATGAAAGACCTCAAGTTTGCCGAGATCTGCCGGTATGTCACCATGACCGAGACGGTGATCTACCCCTTTGCCGTGGTGATGAACCTCGACGCCTGGAATGCCCTTCCCCGGGATGTCCAGGAGGTGATGGACGCACTTCGGGTGGAGCAGGCGGAGTGGACCGGGACCTACATGGACGCGCATGTCGAGGAGTCCATGGCCTGGTCGACAAAGGAGCACGGCGTCGAGGTCATCTCCCTTGCGCCCGAGGAGAAGGCCCAATGGGACGCCCGCCTTTCGCCCATCATCGCCAAATGGGTGGAGGATGCCAAGGCAAAAGGCCTGCCGGCCGAAGCCATTATCCGGGACATCCGGGCGCGGCTGGCCGAACGCGCCGCGAAATAGCCAGGGCGTTATCAAGGGAAAGGCGGGAGGCGGCGCATGTTCGATAACATTGCACAAAAGATCAATCTGGCACTGATGGTTCTGGGCGGGATATTCCTTGTCGCGATGATCCTTCTCACCTGCGGAAATATCCTCTCCCGTGCCGTCTGGATTCCCATCCGGGGTGCCTTCGAGCTGATGGGGTTCTTCGGGGCGGTCGCCACCAGCGCCGCCCTTGGCCACACGCAGATGAAAAAGGGGCACATTGCGGTGGATGTGCTCGTCCGGCGTTTCCCGCCGCCGGTCGTCCGATTCCTGGACGGCCTCAACCATCTGCTCTGCGCCGGGTTCTTCGGTATCGTGGCCTGGCAGCTTGCGGAAAAGGGCGCCGTTCTCCTCCGGACCGGAGAGGTCACCGAGACCCTGCGCATCATCTATTATCCGTTTGTCTACGGAGCGGCGTTCGGCTGCGGATTCCTGAGCCTGATCCTGGCCGGCCGCCTCGTCCGCATGCTGATGCCGAAGAAGGAGGCCGCATCGTGAGCCTGGCAGTGACGGGGATCATCGGCATACTGCTGCTGCTGGCCATCCTCTTCCTTCTCGGCATGCCCGTGGGGTTCGCCATGGGCATCGTCGGTTTTCTTGGATTCTGCCACGTTGTCTCATTTTCGGCCGGGCTCAATATGGTGGGGGGGGTGGTCTGGGATACATTTTCCAAATACGGCCTTACGGTCATCCCCCTGTTCATCTTCATGGGGCAGATCGCCTTCCACTGCGGGGTCAACGAAAAGCTTTACAATGCCGCCTATATGTGGGTCGGTCATATCCGGGGCGGCATCGCCATGTCGACCATTATGGCCTGCTCCGCCTTTTCGGCCATCTGCGGCTCCAATGTGGCCACGGCGGCAACCATGAGCACCGTGGCCCTGCCACAGATGAAGAAGTATCGATATCACCCGAAGCTGAGCACCGGCGCCGTGGCCTGCGGCTCGACCCTGGGGGTGGTCATCCCCCCGAGCGTGGTGCTGATCGTCATCGGCCTGTCGACGGAGCAGTCCATCGCCAAGCTTTTTTACGGAAGCGTCGGGGCCGGGGCGGTGCTGGCGCTTGCGATGCTGGGGGCCGTGGTCCTCGTCTGCCGGCGGCATCCGGACTGGGGGCCTGCGGGGCCGTCCGCAGGGTGGCGGGAGAGGCTGGCGTCCCTCTCCGGTGCCCTGGAGATGATGGTGCTGTTTCTACTGGTCATGCTCGGGCTCTATTTCGGGATCTTCACGCCGGCCGAGGCCGGGGCGGCAGGGTCGTTCCTGGCGGTCCTGATCAGCCTCTTCCAAGGGACCCTGACCCGCCGGAAATTCATGGCGTCCGTGACGGACACCCTCGGCATATCCTGCATGGTCATCACCATCGTGACCGGTGCCGTCATTTTCGGGCGGTTTCTGGCGGTAACCCGGATTCCCTACGACATCGCCGGATGGGTGGTATCCCTGCCCGTGCCCAAGGTCGTCGTCATGATGATCATCTTCCTGATTTACATCATCGGCGGGGCGGTCATGGATGCGCTGGCCCTGCTGCTCATCACCATTCCCATCTTCTTCCCGGTGGCGGTCGAGCTGGGGTATGATCCGATCTGGTTCGGTGTGACCATCACGGTGGTGACAACGCTGGGGGCGGTAACGCCGCCGGTGGGCGCAACGACCTATGTGGTGGCGGGCATGGCCGAAGGGGTTCGGCTCGAGGAGGTCTTCCGGGGGGTGGCATATTTTCTGCCGGCGTATCTGATCTGCATTCTCCTCCTGATGCTCGTGCCGGAGATTGTCACCGTCCTGCCGGGTCTGCTGCGATAGCGGGGAAGGGAGGCGTTACCCCCCGATCGTGGACATGACGTCATGAACCTCTTCGGGCTGTGCGGCGTCAACCCGATGCTCCATGGGTTTGAACCGGACGGCCTGGAGAAATATCCGCACGAGCTCTTCATCCAGGCATCCCTTCCGAATCGGACCCTTGAGGTCTTCCTGCCGGTCTGAAAGGAGACAGGGGCGCAGTTGTCCTGCCGCGGTCAGGCGCAGGCGGTTGCATCGGTGGCAGAAGTGATTGCTGAGGGGCTGGATGATGCCGATCTCTCCCCGGGCCCCTTTGAAGCGGTAACGCTCGGCAGGGCCGTCGTTCCGGGTGCGCTCGATCCTGACCAGATCCCCCAGCGGTTGAATGCGTGCCAGGATTTCCGGGGCCAGCAGCTGCACCTTCTTGTCGAGATGGTGGTTGCCGATGGGCATGTATTCGATGAAACGCATGTGGAACGGATAGGTGAAGGAGAGTCGGGCGATGCTCATGAGCTCGTCGTCGTTGACTCCCCTCATGGCCACGGTATTGAACTTGATGGGGGAAAAGCCCATGTCGTGTGCCGCCTCGATCCCCTCCCAGACGCGAGAGAAATAGTCGTATCCGGTGATCCGTTTGAACCTTTCGGGGTCGAGGGTGTCGAGGCTGATGTTGAGCCGCTTGATGCCCGCGTCCCGGATCTCGGCGAGGTGATCCCGGAGGAGAACGCCATTGGTCGTCAGGGAGATGTCGGTCAGCCCCGCTATTTTCCCCAGCTCCGCGAGAAATCCGTACACCCCTTTGCGTACCAGGGGCTCTCCGCCGGTGACCCGGATCTTGGTGATGCCGAGCTGTACGCCGATGCGGATGATCCGAAGAATCTCCTCGTACCGGAGCACCTGGGCATGGGTCAGGCGCGGTATCATGGCCCGGGGCGGCGCACAGTACATGCAGCGAAGATTGCAGCGGTCGGTGATCGACACCCGGAGATAGGTCAGGTTCCGGTTGAACGGGTCAATGAGCTGTGGATGTTTCAATGGCTGTTTTCCTTTCATGATCAATCTTACATACTAAGCATCATGACGGAAAATGAAAAGCAGAAAATTGCGCCAAGCGGGAAACGGGGGCCGTGCAGCGCCCTGCGGCAGGGGGGTCGAAAAAGCCCACACGGTCAGCTCTCGGAATGCCGCAGGGAATTCAGAAAGAGCCCGATGCCGCCCAGCCAGAGGCCTAAAATCATTATAAGCTCAAATGCCGACATGGTGCGGAGCCGGAACTGGATGGTGGCGAGAATGCCGAAGAGGAGCATGACGAGGCTTGCCCCCGATAGGAGCCAGCCGAGTGGATTAACGGCGTTATAGAAGATGAGGCCGACGCCGAAGATCAGGGGGATCATCGTCATGCCGGTGGTGAGACGCAGAGCGCCGAAGGAATAGAGGGGGTAGCCCAGATGAAAGTGGTGGGTGATGCGCACCGCGTCCAGGAAAAGGTAGCAGCCGCCGATCATCATGGTCAGGCCGATGAAAAATTTTCCGATGCCGCCGCTGGTTCCGCCGGCGCCTTTGATCGCCATGGTCTCTTTCCTTTCTGCTGTCATGCTTGTGGGATCCATCGACAGCGCCGCGGCGTTGTTGTCGCTTTCCTGCCGGCAGGGCCCCGGGCGGTGCTAAAACGAGCCGTGAAGCGAGAGGGCCGCGCCTCCCGGAACCGGAGACAGGGATAGGTCGAGCCTGTAGCGCTGCCGGAGGCCGGAAATGAACTGTTCGGTCTGATCCCGGTTGTATTTTTGGGCGCTCGAGATCGAGCCGTAGATGCTGCCGGTGTAGAACCCCGCTCCCACCAGCGCCAGTATCCCTCCCAGTGCCGGATTGTCGTTGTCAAAGGCCGTATAGGTCGCCGCTATCATTCCGCCGTTCAGCACCAGCGCGACCAGGGCGTCCCGGTAGCGTTCACAGTAGAGATACCCCATGCCCGGCACCACGGCGAGGGCGCCGGCGACGGCCGGCTGCTTGCGCGGCAGATCGCGGATGCCCGCCATGGCCGAAAAGAGCTCGGGCAGGCGGTAGTCTTCCCTTCTTTCGGGGCGGATCGCGTTGAAGGCCGTGGCCGCGGGCTGCCACGCCCCTGCCTCCAGAAGGATCCACCCGGCCCGATACCGGGCCTCGTCCTGAAGCTGTGGGGATGCCGCGACTGCGGCGAGGTTGTTGAGGTTGTTGACGGCCTGTCCGGGTGCACCCATCCGGACATAGCAGTCGCTCAGGCGGAAGTATGCCCGTGCCGACGTATCGGTTTCGGCAATGGGCCGACCGCCGGAGCGGTCGATCACCTCCAGGAAGGCCTCTGCGGCATCGCTGTATTGCTGGGCGTGGAACAGGGCCATGCCGATCTGGTAACGGGCTTCGTCGACGCGCCCGTCCTCCGGGAAGAGGAAGATGAACCGCTCGTACTCGGTGACGGCCCGCTCATATGCCGCCCCGGCAAACAGGTGCCCGGCAAAGTCAAACTGGCGGTCTGCCGTGATCTCGATGGCCGGGGCCGCAGACAGGGTGCCGGCCAGGAGCACCAGGGAGCACCCGAGAAAGAGAAGGTGCAGACCGGGCCGGCGTAAACAGAAGCGCGGCGCCATCTATTGCTGCGTCACCCGGACGACCTCCTCGATGGTCGTCAGGCCCCTGAGCACCTTTTCGATGCCGTCCTGCCGCAGGGTGATCATTCCCCTGGCGTGGTTTTTAATGACATTGGCGTCAAAGGTCGTCAGGATGACGCTCTTGAGGTTTTCATCCATCAGCATGATTTCCAGGATGGCAACACGCCCCCTGTAGCCCGTGTGAAAGCAGTTGGGGCAGCCTTTGGCCTGGTAGATGGTATGGCGGTCGAGGAGGGCCTTGTCGATGCCGATCCCCTCGAGCATGACGTCGCTCGGGGTGTAGGGTTCCTTGCACTCGGGGCAGAGGACCCGGACCAGTCGCTGGGCTGCGACGGCGATGACCGAGGAGGAGATCAAAAACGGCTCGACGCCGATGTCCACGAGCCGCGTGATGGCGCTGGCCGAGTCGTTGGTGTGGAGCGTCGAGAAGACGAGGTGCCCGGTCAGGGCGGCCTGGACGGCGATTTCGGCGGTCTCCCGGTCCCGGATTTCACCCACGAGGATGACGTCCGGATCCTGACGGACGATGGACCGGAGGCCCCGGGCAAAGCTCAGGTTGATCTTGGGGTTGACCTGGATCTGGCTGATCCCCTTCAGCTGGTACTCGATGGGATCTTCGATGGTGATGATGTTGATCTCCGGCTTGTTGATGGACGACAACACCGCGTAGAGGGTGGTGGTCTTGCCGCTGCCGGTGGGCCCCGTCACGAGAATGATGCCGTTCGGCGAGGTCACCAGCTTTTTCAGGAGATCGAGCCGCTCGGGCGCCATTCCCAGCTCCGACAGCTCCAGGAGGGACGACGACTTGTTGAGCAGGCGCATGACCACCCGTTCCCCAAAGGCGGTGGGCAGCGTTGAGATCCGGACGTCGATGTCCTGGTCTCCGATCTTCACCTGAAGCCGACCGTCCTGGGGCAGGCGCTTCTCTGCGATGTTCATGTTCGACATGACCTTGATGCGGGAGATCAACGCCGCCTGGATGCCCTTGGGGGGCGTCAGGAGGTCGTAGAGGATGCCGTCGACCCGGTAGCGGATCTTGAAGCTGTCCTGATAGGGCTCGATGTGGATGTCGCTGGCGCGCGCCTTGGCTGCCTGGGAGATGACGTGGTTGACCAGCTTGATGATGGGGGCGTCGCTGGTGTCGTCCAGGAGATCGGCGGTATCCTCGATCTCCGAAAGGATGAGGGACTCGTCCTCCTCCATGTCCTGCACCAGCTGTTCGGCGGAGTCCCGGCTCAGGTCGTAGGAGATGTTGATGGCGGAAAAGATCGCCTCCCGGGTGGAGAGGACCAGTTTTACATCCGCCGTGCCGATGATCCGGATGAGGTCGTCGATGGCCTGGAAATGGGTCGGATCGTTCACGGCGAGCATCACCGACGGCAGCCGGCCGGCGCCCATGTCGCCGTCTTCGCCCTTGCCGGGACGCGTCGGCGCTGCATTGTCCAGGGGGACCATGACATGCTTTTTCAAAAACTGAATGGGGATGTCCTGGATGACCGTACTTTGGGCGCCACCCGAGGGAAGCTGGTGCACCACCGGCAGATCGAAGACGGCGCTCAGGGCGTCAAGCCACTGCCGCTCCGTCAGGAGTTTTTTCCGGATGAGAATCTCTCCGATGCTCCCGCCTTTTTCCCGCTGGACCTGGCGCACCTCTTCCAGCGCCTCCCGGTCGAGGCCTGTTTTTTCATGGAGAACATCAACAAGTGTCTTGTGCATCGTCATGTCGCTTCGTGGAATGCTTCGTCCGATCCTTTCCGTTGCTCAGGGCCTGTCGAGCAGCTCCGGCAGCGTGGGGACGGTCTCGTAGGTGTCGCTGTTCTTTTCATAGTAGAGCTTGATCCCGCCTTCCTCGTCCAGGGTGCTGACCTCGCGCTGCTTCTGCTCCAGGATGACTGCCGCCTCCTCGGGGTTTTTGACGACGTGGGGGGTGAGAAAAATGAACAGGTTCGTCTTCTCCCGGCCCCGGTTCATGGATTTGAATGCCCAGCCCAGGCCGGGGACATCCCCGAGGCAGGGAATCTTGCTTTCGGATTCCGAAAAGGTGTCGTCGATGAGCCCGCCGATGACGATGGTGTTGTTGTCGTGGACGATGACCGTGGTGTTGACCTCGCGCTTGAAGGTGGTCGGCCGCTCATCGTCCGAGGTGTTGGCTGCCTGGTCGAGCTTGGTGAGGGTCTGCTCGATTTTCAAGCGAATGAGCCGGTCCTCGCTGATCTGGGGCGTCACCTTGAGGGTGATGCCCACGTCCCGGTATTCATAGGTGTTGTAGGTTTCCGAGGTGGACGTGGTGCCGGTCTTGGTCTGGTAGGGGACATTCTTGCCGACGTTGATGAAGGCCTCTTCGTTGTCCGTGGTCAACAGCTGCGGGGTGGAGAGAATGTGGGTGGAGGAATCCCTGCGATAGAACTGAGCGACGGCGCCGAGGTTCTGAAAGGTGAGGCCGCCGATCTCGATGGTCTCACCAAAGACGCCCATGGTGAATCCCTGGGGCAGGCCGATGGCTCCTGTGGCGGCCGCGCCGGCGATGCCCCCCAGGATCGAGTAGGGCGTGTCCCCGCCGCCGGCCCAGCCCGCGCCGGCCCAGGCTTCCTTGTCGCTGCCGTATTCGACCTCGCCGCCGCCGATCCACTCGGTGCCGATGCCGAATCCCTTGGTGACGTCCACCTCCATGATGAGGGCCTCGATATAGACCATGGACCGGGGAATGTCGAGGCGCTGGATGATGTCCTCGATAACGGCGTATTCGTCCTTCTCCGCCTGGATGATGAGGCTGTTGGTCGCCTTGTCCGAGGTGATCTTGACGCTCTCCGACACAATCGGAATCTCTTTTTTCCCGCCCTCCGGCGTCCCCCCGGTTTTGCCCGACAGGGACTGGAGGGTCTTGGCCAGGTCTTCGGCGGTGGCGTGCCTGAGGTAGTAGACCTGGATACCCTCCTTGCCCCGGGGGAGCTCCTTGTCGAGGCGGCTGATGAGGCGCTTGATCTTGAGGGTCTGGTCCTCGCTGGCGAGGATGATCACCGAGTTGGTGCGCTCATCCGCCACGAACTTCGCGGTTTCGTCGGCCGTGGGCGGCTTCTTGGCGACCCGTTTTGCCTGGAATACGGTGGAGAGGGTGCGCTCCATCTTGGCGGCGTCGGCGTTCTCCAGCGGCACCACGGAGATCTCCTGGCCCACGCCGACGACGTCGATGGTCTTGAGGATGTTCATCAGCCGGAGGATATTGGAATATACATCCGTGATGATCAGGGTGTTGGTGGGTTTATAGGAGAGAATGACGCTGCTTTTGGAGACCAGCGGTGCGAAAAGCCGCTTGATGTCGTCGGGATCCGCGAACCGCAGGGGGATCAGCTGGGTCACGACCTTGTCCTCGGGCGTGCGGATATCGTCCTGGAACAGGGTGTCGATGTCCCGCGTCCTTGCGTCGGGGGCCGGGATGACCTTGGTCACCTCTCCCGACTGGACCGTGGTGTAGCCGTGGACCTCCAGGACCGATTCGAAGACTTTATAGGCTTCCGAGACGGAAATCTTCGAAGGGGAGATGATGGTCACCTTTCCCTTGACGCGCCGGTCAACAATGAAATTTCGATGGGTGAGTTCGCTGATGAACTTGATGAATACGTTGATGTCCACATCATTGAAGTCGATCGAAACGAAACGCTCCCTGCCGTTCTGATTCTCCTCCTGCGCGTGGACAAACGCCGCGGATGTCAGAAACAGCAGAAGGAGGCCGGAAGCGCAGATCCGGATCCACCGCCGCTGATGAGTGCCGTAAGATGTCATGGTCAACCTGTCATATTCCCGTTTCTGTAATTGCTGCGCACAGGCGCTGTTCCGCCTGGAGATCATTCGATGTTGTACTCAATCTGCTTGGGCCTTCCCCGCCGCCGGATTTCGAGGCTCACACTGGGAGAGGACTTCAGCTGATTATAGAATTTGAGGGCGTCGTCGACGGATTCGATCGCCTGCCCGTCGACCCCCGTGATGATGTCGCCGCTTCGGAGCCCCAGCCGGGTGAAAATCGAGTCCCGGCGGATCCGGGAGATGGTGAGGCCGTCGGGCTTGCCGTTTCGGAAATGGGGTCGGATTTTGGCCTGGTCCATCAGCCCGTTGATGTCGTTCATGGCTTCGTCGATGGTCTGGCGGCTCAGGCTGATCTGCTGGGCTTCTCCCGACGGCGTTCCGGAGAATGCGGCGGCGACGGGCGGCCGGGGTGATGACCGTCCGGCGGGGTAGCTTCCGGAGCCGACTTTTTCCATGGCCAGCACCTCGTCCTTGCCGTCGACGGTGAGGACCACCTTCTCCCTCAGGATTCGCTTGACGGTGGCGCCCATGATCGTGTCGTTTTCCCGATAAAGATTCTGGAGGCGCTTTTTCTGGTCTTCGATGACCGCATAGGCCTTTTCCCCCTTACCGCTAACGGTGCCCCAGAGTTTGAGCTTGAGCTTGGTCTCCTCCAGTTCGGAAATGTCCGTCTTGGGCGGTGGCGCCGGCGTCGGGGCGGCGGCGGGATCCTTGGTTTTGAAGATGTTCCGCTTTTCGATGGCGGCATAATCGCTGAGCGGTCGGACCGGCATCGCGGTCTGGACGGTCTCCGACCCCGCCTGTGCGTGGCGGGCCTCGACGACATCCATCCCGGCGGTGAGCCCCTTGTAGAGGATGTTGACGCCAAGAAAGGCGCTCAGCGTCACGAAAACGAGGTTGGCCAGAACGATAAAGGGTTTTTCAGCCATCATGATGTTGTGAAATATGCTCCCGGTTACCGTAAAAGAAATTCAGGCGATTCTATAGTCCCTTTGACGACGAAGGGGAAGGTATTATTGCCCCCGCGGCTTCGAAAGAGCACCGCCAGGGAGCTCCCCAGCTCGGATATAAACGACGGATGCGGCCGGACGGCGCCGGCGAGGTCGAGGATGCTCCTGGGGTATGGAGACACCAGGCGGATGGCCCCGGCCATATTTCCATTGACCTGGCGGCCCTTGGCCGTCAAGCTCTCCATGCGCAGGTTTGCGGCATTGGCCGCGGTCAATCTGGCATTGGCTTCGGAAAAAGTCAATTCCTTCACCGGAACGCCGGGAATGTCCAGCCCTATTCGGACGTCCGATGCCGCGAGGGTCGCCGTCATGCGGAGATCGGGATCCCCACCTTCGACATCGATAGTGCCGGAAATGCGCCCGGAGACGCTGCGGCCCGACAGATGCTGAACCGGGGCCATCCGGCCGATCTGAAGATCGGAAAAATCAGCGTGGAGGCGCTGAAGCGACCGCTGCCGGTCCAGGGCCATCCGTCCGGTGATGCTGCCGTCGTATCCCCGCCCCTGGAAGGTGAGCACCCGTTCTGCTGAACCGAACAGGGTCCGAAGCTGTGGTGTTATACGGATGTGGTCGAGGGAGACCTCCAGGGCTTCGCTGTCGGAAAGCGACACGGCGCTTGCCCGGATCCCCGGAGGAAAGGCGGGGGAGATGCGGCCGATGCTGACGGCGGCGCCGGGCCGGACCCTCTGTACCGCAGAAACGATGTAAGCCTCCACCGCCTTGGATGGAAAGAGGTAGTAGAGAAAAAAAATGACGACGGCTGCCGTATACAGGCCGTAGAAAAGCCATTTCTGTTTGCTTCTGAGCATGGCGGTTTCCTGCTTTTCGTTATGCTTCGAAGGTTTCGACCTGAAGGACGGCGTCGATCAGACCCTCCTTGCCGGTTTTGGTGATGGAGATCCGCCGGATAAAGACCATGTTTTTGGACGTCTCCACCTTGTATAGATACGGGGGCAGCTGCTTGATGCTGATCCCCTCGAGCTTGAGTTCTACGATGGAGAGGGGGTAGGGGCTGTTTTGGGGCCGCGACTTGGACGGCTTCATGTAGGCGATATTGTCCTTGACCCCCGCCTCGCCGGCCAGCTGATCCAGGAAGGAAAAAAGGGTAAATCCCCGGGGTCGGGCGGAAAAATTTTGCTTGAATCGATCGTTTTCCCGTTTCAGCGCCTCGTACTCCAGCTTCATCGACCGCATCTCGCCAAGGATTGTCTGCTTCTGCCGCAGGCGGTTTTGAAGGCGGGCCTGCCGGTCCATGATGGGGGTGATGACGAACTGTATGATGACGAACAGGAAGACGACGGCCGCGGCGACGAGGACGGCATATCGTTCACGCTTGTTGAGACGGTTCAAGTTCATAGATCCACCTTCATTTTAAAGCGCACCCGGTTTTCACTCTGGTCTTTGTTGGTTGAATTGATGGTCACCTTCTGGAGCATGGGCGATTTTTCCAGGTGCGTCTGGATATCGTCCACGGCATTGAAGGTGTTGGTGTTGCCGGAGATCAGAACATCCTCCTGGCGGACCACCATCCGGGTGAGCTCAACATCAATTCCGCCCGGAATGTTCCGGCTGATTTCGTCGAGAATATCGATGATGAGAAGCCGGCTGTTGGCATCTCCGGGAATAAAGGTCTCCTTGCGGAGCTCGTCCATGGCGGTCTTCATCTGGTGCACCGGATCGACGATCCGCTGGATTTCCGGAAAGGTCGACCGGAAAATGGTGTTGATTTCACGGTCGATCCGCTCGACCCTGCGATGCAGGGTGTGCCCTTCGATGAAGAGGTCGAGCCCCAGCAGACAGAAGAGAACGGCTGCAAACGCCGCCAGACGAATCAGGAGTCCCCTGTAGGCGGCCCAGTTCCGCCTGGCGGCGTAGGGGCCCCTGCGGAAGTTGAGCTGGTTCTTTCCTTCGATCTGGGCCAGCGTCATGGCAAGCGCGTTGTTCATGTCGCCTGGGTGCCAGGCATCTTCCGCATCGACCTTGACCTTGCCGCTGGCGCTTTGGAGCAGGTCGACGCGGGAGACAGGGAGGTCCAGCGCCTTTTCCAGGGCGCTCTGAAGCTGTGCGCCGCCGCCGTTCAACCCCGCGCCGGTCAAAAAGGTGTGGCCGGGGGCGATGGGCTGAGCGGACAGGTTTTCAAATGCCAGAAGCGTCTGCCGTATCTTCGCATCCAGAGCGCTGCCGCCGTTTTCGGATGAAAGCGTTGGATAGGACCGGATCAGGCGAATCTTACCGCCCTTGACGAAAAAGAGGGTGTCGCCGTAGCGGCCGATGTCGACGAGGATCCAGTCCTCCGGCGGCGCTGCGAATCGGCTGAGGCAGACCGCCGTGGCATATCCGCCTGGAATGATGGTCTGGGGATCGAAGCCCACCTCCGAAAAGATGTCGAGATAACTTTCGACGGTCGATTTCAGGGCGGCAACGGCGATAAGGTCCGTATGCCCCTCATGCCCGGTGGGAGGCAGCGTCTGGAAATCCAGCACCAGATCCTCCAGCGGGAAGGGTGTGGTCGGTTCGATCTCGAAGGGAAGGATCTGCTCGATTTTTCTGTCGCCCTTGAAGGGGACGCGGAGATTCCGGAACGACAGCTCGTCCGCCGGGATGGAGGCAATGCAGGAGGCCTGGTCGACCTCCATGCTGGCCCGGATGGATTCCAGCGCGGCCCGGAGGCCGGCGTCCCGGCCGCCGGCATCGGGGATGGGCACCTGCAGGAATTCCTCGATGTGGATATCCCTGAGGCTGCTGGTGACGAGGACCGCGGAGATGCTGTCGTGCCGAACGTCGAGTCCGAGAAATTTTCTACTCATGCTTTCCTACCTGCCACCGGAGGATGCTGCAGGTCCATTTTCCGGTGTTTTTTTCCTGTTCCCGTCTCACGACGGCGGTCACGGTCTCCTGGATGCCGTTCAGCTGCGCCGATGCCTCGATGCGGAAGACATCGCTGGAATTCCGGATGAGCTTGGGATCGATGGTGAAATCGCCGGGAATTTCCGGGACGTTCTTATACCATGTCCCCCCCGACAGATCATGGACGAAGGTTTCACCGTCCTTTTCATTGCGATAATCGAAGATCGCCTGGGCGTAGTCGGGGTTCTCGGAGGGCATCATGGCGATCAGGACCGGGAGCGGTGCGGTGTTGATGTTGATGCCGCCTTCAAAGGTGAAATCCCTGCCGTCGACCTCCCGGGAGACCTGGGTCATGCCATAGACGGTGACGTACGTCCCGATTCCAGCCATCTCGGCGCTGCGGAACAGCTGGGGGGTGACATCCTTGACCCGGGCAACCTCGTTGATGTCCATGAAGGGCCCGTTGGCCGGAGCATACGGTGGATCGAGGCCCTGGTAGTATTCCGCCTCCGCGCCGTTGAGCCCGGTGGTGGCGTCGTCATCGGCCGAGTCGATCCAGTCCTTGATCGAGTTGAGGATGGCCGTCGCCTCCAGATCCTTGAACGCCTCTTCATCCTGGGCGATCAACAGACGGATGAAGCGGTCCCACATGATTTTCTGGGATTCGTTATAGTGGCGCCCCTTGGGAAAATCCACGAGCGCATTGACCTGGATCTTGCCGAGTTCATCGCTGATGACAACCGTCA
>CAJXSB010000063.1 GCA_913060435.1 uncultured Desulfococcus sp. | reverse complement strand
GTGGCGGCCGTCCGACCCTATTTCGCCAGGACCGTCTCGATAGAGCTTTCCGAAGCATACCACCAGGCCGCGGAAGAGCGGTTCCGGGACGACCCGGACGTCGAGATCCTGAAGGGAGATTCGGCCGTGCTGCTCCAGCGCTTGACGGGGGACCTTGCCGACACTGCCGCCATGTTCTGGCTCGACGCCCACTGGTGCCGGGACGATGAACAGGAGACCGGGGGGGAGGCGTCCCAGTGCCCGCTCCTCGAAGAGATGGCGGCCATCGGGAGCCTCAACGAGAAGAGCGTGCTCCTGATCGATGACGCGCGCCTTTTCCTGTGCACCCCGGGCCGGCCCCATGCCTACCGTCAGTGGCCGGATTTTCACGACCTTGTGACGCTCCTCCTGAAGCTGAGCCCAGTCCATCGTGTGATGGTCGTCAACGATGTGATCGTCTTCTATCCGGCACGGCTTTTCGAGCCCTTCCAGCGGTATGTTCACGAAAAAGGGGTCGACTGGCTCGAGATGATCAATACCGCCCGGGACTGGCCCCGGCTGAGCCGTGAATATGAGCGGCTCTCCAAGGCCCATGAGGATCTGGATCGTGTTCATCAGGCGACGCTACGGGAACTCCAGGACCTGCAGGCGGCACATAAGGCTGTGGTGCACCGGCATGACGCCGAGCACCAGGCAGCGTTGGTGCGGGAGGCCGCCCATGAGCGCATGGAACAGGAATTTGAGCGAAGCCTATCCCTGATGACGGCGAACCTGGCCCAGAAAGATGAGAGCATCGCCCAGCTTCGGGCTATGGTCGAAATGCAGGAAAGGACCATTGCCGAGCGGGACCGGGTCATCCAGCGGCTGGAGCGTCGCCGAATCTTCAAGCGGGCGGCCCTGTGGGCGGCCGCCATTGTCGGAAAGGGGCGATCCCGCTAACATTGAACCGTATTTTCAAAGCGCCTTGTGCATGGCCCACAGGGCATGTCAAGAATGCGGATTCCCAGGCGGCATAAACTGTATTGCCCGGGATTTTGGAAATATAGACCCGTCAACTTTCGAGATTCGTTCATGCGATGAATATAAGGTGTTCTCCGGCGGATGAAACGCGAAAGTTGGGTATAGACTTTTACAACGAACGGCGGTGACCACAATGACGCATCCACCCGGCGGACTGCCGAAAATTTCGATCATCACTCCGTCCTACAATCAGGCGGAATACCTCGAACAGAGCATCCAGAGCGTTCTCGAGCAGGGGTACCCGAACCTGGAGTACATGATTTTCGACGGGGGCTCCACCGACGGGAGCATCGAGATCATCCGCAGGTATGAAAAACACCTGGCGTTCTGGGAGAGTGCGCCGGACAACGGGCAGAGCCACGCCATCAACAAGGGGCTCCGGCGGGCCTCCGGGGACCTGGTAGCTTGGATGAACTCCGATGACTATTATCTCCCGGGCGCCTTTGCGGCGGTGGCCGACAAATACCTAGAAACCGCCGCCGGCGGGGAGAATGCGCCGGGCTTCTATTTCGGCGCCGGCCTCCGGGTGGACCGGGACGGCCAGCGCATCGGGGATTTCTGGCCCCACACCCCCGTCTTCGACTACGGCGCCCTGATCTACGGCTACGACTATATTCTCCAGCCGACGGTCTTCATCCGGCGCAGCGCCCTCGACGCTGTCGGACTCCTGGACGAGGGGCTCGAATACTGCATGGACTACGATCTATGGATCCGGCTGGCAGGCCGGTTCCCGGCCGCGGTGATCGACCATGCCGTTGCCGCTTCGCGGGAGTACCGCGAGACCAAATCCCTTTCCGGGGGCATCGGGCGGTGTGCCGAGATCGCACGGGTCATTTCCGGGCATACCGGGCTCCCGGCAACGCCGGGGATCCTCTACTATGTCATCATCACCCTCCAGGGGCTGACCCAGGACGAGCGGTCCCGGCGGCTCTTCTCCAGGGATTTTCAGAAGGCCCTCGCGTTCCTTCACACCGAAAACCTCATCCCCCTCAGCCTCTATTCCGACCGGGAGTACGGCTTTCCCGAACGGACGGTGGAAGGGGCGCCCCTGGAGCAGATGGCGGCCATCGCCGAAAGGCGGAGAGGCTACCTGACGGGGCTCGAGGAGGATCTCGAGCGGCTTCACGGCATCATTCGGGATCGGGATGAGGAGATCGCCGGTCTGATCTCGCGGCTGAAGGAGAGCGAAGCGGATCGTGACGCCCGGCTGGCCGAGATGGAGAAGATCGGGGCGACGCTCGCCGAGAGCGAGGCGGACCGTGACGCACGGATGGGCCAGATCGAAGAGCTGGGAGCGCTCTTGGCCGAGAGCGAGGCGGACCGGGCGGCACGGTTCGAGGTCATTCAGGACCAGGCGCGGCAGATCGAGGCGCTGGCGCAGCGCTACGACCGCCTCGCGGCCCAGATGCCCGTCCGGGTGCTGAAAAAACTCCGGATGATCCGCGCCGAAGCGCCGGACACCCCGGAGATGTAGGGAACGCAGCGGACCATGGCTTTGATTGCAGTCGACCTGACCCCTATGATGCCCGGGGGCGAAAACGGGGGCGTCAAGATCCTGACCCTCGAGCTGCTCCGGGCCTTTCAGCGCGAAGCCGAAGGCGACCGGTTCCTGCTCCTGACGGCCTCGTGGAATCACGATGAGCTCGCCCCGTTCGAAGGTCCCGGCATGACGCGCCTCATGGTGATGGAAAAGGAGCGCACCGGCGCCGCCATGCTCGACAGGCTCCCCGGGCGCGCCGCGCGGCTCGTCCGGCGCCTCGCCGCCGTCCTGCGGCGGCGCACCCCCCGGGCGATGGCCCCCCGCCGGCGGCTGCTGTCGTCCCGGGGCGTGGACCTGCTTTTCTGTCCCTTTACCGCGCCTAATTATTTCGAGCCCGGGATTGCCACGGTGGCGGTGATCCATGACATGCAGCACAAGGACTATCCCCAGTTCTTCCCTCAAAAGGAGATCGACATCCGGAACGTCTTCATGGCGGATGTCAGGGCCAAGGCGAGCCGCATCATCTGCATCTCCGAGCATGTCCGGGAATCGGTGGTGCGGCACCTGCAGGCGGATCCCGACCGGACCCATGTCGTCTACAACTGCATCCAGACCCGCCTGGGGGCGGACATTCCCCGGGAAGAGCGGGATGCAGCCATGGCGGACCTGGGGATCCATCGGTGGCCCTACATGTTCTATCCCGCCAATTTCTGGCCCCACAAGAACCACCGCATGCTCCTGACCGCGTACGGCATCTATCGTCACCGGCATCCGAGCCGCGCCGTCGACCTGGTCTTGACCGGGGCCCTCGAAGCGGAGGAGCGGCTCTTGAAGCAGGCCGTCGACCGCATGGGAATCCGGGAACAGGTCCATTTTCTGGGATTCCTCCCCGAGGCCACCCTGGACATGGTCTGGCAGGGAGCCGCCTTCCTGGTCTTTCCATCCCTCTACGAAGGCTTCGGCATCCCGGTGCTCGAGGCCATGTCCCTGGGAAAGCCGGTGCTCTGCAGCAATGTCACGAGTCTCCCCGAGGTGGCCGGCGACGCCGCCCTCTTCTTCGACCCCCGCAAGCCCGAAGAGATGGCGGCGGCCATGGAGAGGGTCGCCGGCGACGCCGCCCTTGCCGAAACCCTCTCGGCCCGGGGCCGGGACCGGGCCGATCTTTTCCGTGCGGAACGGATGGTAGCGGGCTATCTCAACGTTTTCCGGGAGGCACTGGGGACGCCGCCGGCGTATGACAACGCTGTTTCCGGCGTGTTCGAGGACGGGTGGACCGGCGAGGAGGTGAGCGTCACCTTTGGTGCGGGGCCCGAAGAGGGCCGAAGGATCGACATCACCCTGGCGGCGCCGGCGGACATTCCCGGCGGCCGGCGTCGGATCGCCGCCGTCATGGGCGGCAGGACGCTTTTCAAATCCCGTCTCGCCCGCGGAGAGACCCGGGTCTTCTCGGTGCCGATATCCGGCGCGCCGGGGGAGATCGCCCTCTGGATCTCTCCGACATTCCAGCCGGCCGAGTGCGGCATGGGGCCGGACAACCGGCGGCTGGGGCTGCAGTGCCGGACCTGCGATTTGATCGCGCCCGGATCGGAAAAGATATCTCTATGGAAAGGAGCATGACCGCCATGACGACGCCCATCAGCATCGTCACCCCCTCCTACAACCAGGGGACTTTTATTGAAAGAACCATCCACAGCGTCCTCGACCAAGGGATCCCCGGCCTCGAATACATCGTTGTCGACGGAGGCAGCCGGGACGACACCGTCGATATCCTCAAGCGCTACGACGACCGGATCGATTGGACCTCGGCCCCGGACAACGGCCAGGCCGATGCCGTCAACAAAGGGATCCGCCGGGCCAGGGGCGAGATCATCGGGTGGCTCAACAGCGACGATATCTACTATGACGGCGCACTGGCCGCCGTGCTCGACTATTTCAAGGCCCATCCCGAGGTCGACATTCTCTACGGCGACGCCCACCACATCGACGCGGAAGACCGGATCATCGAGCCCTACTATACCGAGGACTGGGATTATGAACGGCTCCAGGACATCTGCTTCATCTGCCAGCCCTCGGTCTTTTTCCGGCGCCGCCTGGTCGATCGGGTGGGGCTCCTGGACGACCGGCTGCAGTACTGCATGGACTACGAATACTGGCTCCGGATCGGCCGGACGACGCCCTTTGCGCGGATGGACCGTTTCCTTGCCGGCTCGAGGATGTACGAGGAGAACAAAACCCTGGGGTCGCGGGTCGCCGTCCACCGGGAGATGAACGACATGCTGAAGGCGACCCTGGGGGATGTGCCGGTGAAGTGGATCTACGGGTACGCCCATGTGGTGGTCGAGCAGCGGGGGCTCGACCGGGCCCTTCCCGGGGAGAACCTGGCGTTTGTCGTGGGTCTGGTCGGCCAGGCGCTCTGGGCCTTTGTCCACTGGCGGCGGAAGGTCACCCCGCAGGAGGTCATGACCATGGCCGGGTGGCTTCTCGGGTCGCTGAAAACCGTCGTCCGGCAGCTGGGCTGACCCTGCCGGGGCGAAAGGGAGACCCATGGATGAGGGAATGCCATGAAGATCGGTTTTGACGTCAGCCAGACCGGGAGCAGCAAGGCCGGATGCGGGTATGTCGCGGACGCCCTGATCACGGCCCTGACCCGGATGGATATGGAGAATACCTACCTCCTCTACCCCTTTTTCGGGGGGGATTTCCGGGATCCCGACGCCCTGAAAACCACGCGGCAGATCGACCGCCGGGGCGTCCGTCGGATCCCCATCGGCCGGAGCGCCGAGGAGGGGCGGCGCTTCTGGGCGGAGATGACGCCGGACAAGGAGGCGGCCCTCGGCCGGCCGGACATCATCCACGCCAACAATTTCTTCTGCCCGACGGGTCTCTCCCATGCCCGGCTGGTGTACACGCTGCACGACATCAGCTTTCTGCGGCATCCGGAATTCACCACCGAGGAAAACCGCCTGGTCTGCTTCGGCGGGGTCTTCAAGGCGGCCATGCATGCGGATGCCATTATCGCCGTCTCGGACTATTCACGGCGGAGCTTCCTGGACGTCTTTCCCCATTACCCGGCAGACAAGATCGCAGTGGTGCACCTGGGCAGCCGATTCACGCCGGATGCGCCGGCCGATCCCCCGCCCGATATGGCCCGCCGCTTCCGGCCCTGGGGCTTCTGGCTGAGCGTGGGAACCCTCGAGCCCCGAAAGAACCTGCGGCGGATGCTCCAGGGATATGCGGAGCATCAACAGGCCGTAAAGGAGCCCCTGCCGCTGGTCCTGGCCGGGGGCAAAGGGTGGATGGAGGACGACCTCGAAGCCTACATCCACCAGCTGGGCCTGGGCGGCGACGTGGTCCCACTGGGCTATGTCTCGGACGCGGCGCTGGCATGGCTCTACCGGAACTGTTATGCATTCGTTTATCCATCCCTTTACGAAGGCTTCGGCCTGCCGGTGCTGGAGGCCATGAGCCTCGGCGCCGCCGTGGTGACCTCCAGCGTCACCAGCCTGCCCGAGGTTGGGGGAGAGGCGGCCCTGTATGTCGACCCCCTGGATACGTCAGACATCGCCCGGGCCTTCTCGGCCCTTGCCCATGACGGCGGCCTCCGGGAGCGCCTCAAGGCCCGTGCGCTGGTTCAGGCGGAAAAATTCTCATGGGAGCAGAGTGCTGCAAGGACCCTGGCGGTCTATCGGCAGCTGATGGAAGGCGTCAGGCCCCTACCGTGATGAACATCGGAATCGACGCCAGGCCTCTCAGCTACCAGCTGACAGGCATCGGATACTACCTCGGGTCTCTCCTGGATGCGCTCCAGGAGGTGGACCGGACCTGCCGTTACGTCCTGATCTCGAACCGACCCATCCATTACGTGATCCGGAACCCCAACTGGTCGAAGCAGGAAGGGGGATGCCGCAGAAAGCTCCTCAGCACGGCATGGATGCAGACAGCTGCACCGCTCCTGGCCCGCCGGCTTGGCCTGGATCTCTTCTGGGGGCCGCGGCACCACCTGCCCCTGATGCTGCCCGGGAAGATCCGGACCGTCGTGACCATTCACGACGTCGTCCACCTGCGCTTCCCGGAAACCATGTCCCTGCCCCATCTGATGGTGGAGCGGCTGCTCATGGGGCGGTCCGTTAGATATGCGGACCGGATCGTCGCTGTTTCCCACGCAACCCGGGCCGATCTCATCCGCAGGTATCCGTTGTCATCATGCCGGGTTAGGACCGTCCACTCCGGCGTCCCGCCGCTGCCGCCGGCATCGTGCAGCGAAAGTGCGCTACCCGAAAAATACTTCCTGTTCGTCGGCACCCTGGAGCCGCGGAAGAATTTCGAGAGGATGTTCGAGGCATTTTCACGCGCGGGTGCCGCAGCCCATGGGGTGCACCTGGTCATCACGGGTGCTGCGGGCTGGAAAAACCAGCCCTTCATCCGAATGCTCGAGCGGCACCCCCTCCGGCCCTTTATCCATTTTACGGGCTATGTATCGCGTGATTCCCTGGCGGGCCTGTATCGACGCGCTCTCGCCCTGGTGTTTCCGTCCCTTTATGAGGGGTTCGGATTTCCCATTCTCGAGGCCATGGCTTCGGGCGCTCCGGTCATTACCTCCAACATGTCCGCCATGGCGGAGGTCGCGGGCGATGCGGCCATGCTGGTGGACCCCCGGGATGTGGCGCAGATCGCCCATGCCATGGTGCAGCTCATCTCGGATGACGGCGCGATGCGGCGGGGTCTCGTCCGAAAGGGACGGTTGCGGGCAGCCGACTTCAGCTGGCACCGCGCCGCATCCGAAATGCGCCAAATTTTTCAAGAGGTGATGCCGAATTGAAGGTGCTGCAGGTCTACAAAGACTATTATCCGCCAGTGCGGGGGGGCATCGAAGGGCACATGAATCTCCTGGCCAACGGCCTGAAACAGCGGGGGATCGATGTCTCGGTGCTTGTCTCGAACACGGGCTTCCGCCTGGTGCGGGAGGAGATCGAGGGCATCCCCGTCACCCGGGTGCCGCAGCTGGGGCGCTTTACCTCGGCGCCCCTCAACATGACGTTCACCCTTTGGTTGCGGAAGCTCGCCAGAGGGATGGATATTCTCCATTTCCACTTCCCCAATCCCACCGCCGAAATCTCCTATCTTGCCGCCGGGCTCGACAAGCGGGTCATTGTCACCTATCACAGCGACATTGTGCGGCAGGCCCGTCTGGGAAAGCTCTACGCCCCTTTCATGAACTGCTTTCTGAAGAAGGCGGAGACCATTATCGCCACGTCGCCCGCCTATCTCAACTCCTCTCCGGTGTTGAATCGATTCCGGTCCAAATGCATGGTGATTCCACTGGGCGTCGACCTGTCCCGCTTCTCCTCCGAGAACGTGGAGATGCCCGCGGTAGAGGCCCTTCGGCGCCGCTTCGCCCGGCCGATTATCCTCTTCATCGGGCGGTTCCGTTACTATAAGGGGCTCCACGTGCTCATCGAGGCCATGAAGCGGATCGACGCCGTCCTGCTGATCGTCGGTGCGGGCCCGCTGGAAAAAACCCTTCGGGAACAGGCGGCAGTTGCGGATCTCGGGAAGAGGGTGGTTTTCATGGGGGAGCTGTCGGACCAGGATGTGCTCACCTGCCTCCATGCCTGCGATATTTTCGCCCTGCCGTCGGTTCTCCGCAGCGAGGCGTTCGGCATCGTCCAGATGGAAGCCATGGCCTGCGGCAAACCCGTGGTGAGCACCGAGCTCAGCAGCGGCACCTCCTATGTCAACCAGCACGGCAAAACCGGCCTGGTCGTCCCGCCACTCGATCCCTACCGGATGGCGGAGGCCGTCAATCTGCTGATCGACCGGCCCGAGCTGCGCGCCGCCTGGGGAAGAGCGGGCTTCGAGCGGGTTCGGAGCCGCTTTTCCAGCGACAGGATGATCGACCGGATTGTCGACGTCTATGCGGCGCCGCTGCGGAATCGTTTTCGGAGGGGACCGGCGCGGCTGCCGACCGCCGGGGGAGTGGCCGCAGCGCATCTGTTGCCGCCGCCGGTCCGGCGGATCAAGGTGCTGCGCATCATATCGCGCCTCAACATCGGCGGGCCGTCGATCCATGTCCACCTGCTGACCAAAGGCCTCGATGCCCGCAAATTCGAAACCAGGCTCATCACCGGCAGCATCTCCAGCCGGGAAGGCAGCATGGAATACCTCTTCGGCCGCGAGGATCCAAAGCCGATCGTGATTTCAGAGCTGCAGCGGGAGATCCGTCTCTTGTCGGATGTCCGGGCCTTTATTCGGATTTTCCGGATGCTTCTGCAGGAGCGTCCGGATATGGTCCATACCCACACGGCCAAGGCCGGCTTCAGCGCGCGCCTTGCCGTGATGCTATACAACGCTGTCACCCGGCGGCGGGTGGTGACGGTGCATACCTTTCACGGCCATGTCTTCGAAGGGTATTTCCATCGGCTCAGTGCGATGCTTTTTGTCAATATCGAGCGGTTGATGGGGCGGTTCACCGACGCCGTTATCGCCATCAGTCCGAGCCAGAAAAAGGCGCTGGTCGAGAAATACCATATCGGCAGCGAGCAAAAGGTCCACGTGATCTCACTGGGGTTCAACCTGGCCCCCTTTTTGGACGCCAAACGTCGGAAGGGGGCGTTCCGAAGGCGGATCGGCGCATCTGGAAATGATATTCTCATCGGCATTGTCGGGCGGCTGGTCCCCATCAAAAATCACCGCCTGCTGCTGCGTGCAGCCCGGCAGCTGATGGCCGTCCGCTCCGGCAGGCCCCTCCGTTTTGCCGTTGTCGGCGACGGTCAGCTTCGCAATGATCTGGAGGCCGAATGCCGGACCCTCGGCATCGCGGATGCCGTCCATTTCTGTGGATGGATCCGGGATATCCCCATGGTCTATGCCGACCTCGACATCCTGGCGTTGACTTCCATCAACGAAGGGACCCCGGTCTCCATCATCGAATCCATGGCCGCCTCCGTGCCGGTGATGGCGACCGACGCCGGAGGGGTGGGCGATCTGCTGGGGACGGCATCCCCCCGGGGCAGGCATGACGGATTCTCCGTCTGTGACCGAGGCGTCCTGTGCCATCACCCGGATGAAGCGCGGGTTGCCGCGGCGCTCGATTATCTGGTCCGGGAGGATGCGGAGCTGCAGCGTGCGCGGGTGGATGCGGCCCGTCATTTTGTCGAAGCCCGTTTCGGCAGGGGGCGGCTCATCCGGGAAATGGAGTCCCTGTATGAAAACCTCCTGAATGTCCAACAGTAGAGCCGCCACTTGAAAGGATACATTCTTGGGCTTCTGGCCAATTATCTGGGGCTGGCGCTTTCCATCGCCATCCAGATCTTTCTGATGCCGTTCCTGCTGCATGCCATGGGGCAGGAGCTGACGGGCCTCTATTATCTTTTCATGACCATTGCCAACTTTGTGGCGGTGGGCGTGGCATGGATGACCGGGGCGGGCGTCTATCTGCTGGCGTCCGCCCACAGCCGGACGGATGCTGCAGATCCGGCAGAGGTTCACTGGGTGGTCTTCCTGGGGTACACGGCCTATGCCGGCGTCGTGATGCTCGTCATCTGGGGCTGGGGTGTGAGCGCGGGGCACTGGTGGCTGACCTCCGCCGATCCGACGTTGGTCGTCCAGGGGCGGAACGCCTGCTTTTTTCTCGGGGCGTACATCTGGATCAACTATATTCACCAGGCGGATATCGCCCTTTTTACGGCGCTTTTGGCGCAGGGGTGGGCGAATTTCTACCGGGTCGTCTCCCAGGCGGTCTTCGTCGGGATGGTCTTCGGGATCGTGATCGCCGCTCCCCGCCTCGATCTTCTGATGGCGGCCAATCTGGTTGGCGCCCTGGTGGCGGGGGGATGGGCCAGGATTCACCTTCGGCGCTCCGGGCGCCTCGGTCCGTGGCAATGGCGGCGGCCGAAGTGGGATCTGGTCCGGCAGATGTTCTACCAAAAGGGCCGCGACTACTTTATCTTCGGGCTGGCGCAGTTCGGCCTGATCTACGGCGACGTGATGATTATCGGTGCGGTCCTGGGGCCGGCCAAGGTGTCGGCGTATCTCATCATCTGGAAGATCCCCGAGGTGATGGCCCTGATTCTGGGCCGGATCAGCGAGATTCTGAGCCCTTACCTGACCCGACTGTCGGCCCGGTCCGGGCAGGGTGGGGTGGCGCCGCTCTTTCTCTGCACCAGCCGGCTGCAGCACGGCCTGGCGGCGGCGGCCGGCGCGGCATACGCTTTCTTCGGACCCGACATGGCAGGGCTCTGGGTCGGGGAGGCGTTTCGCCCGGAAACGCCCTGGTACTATTGGATCGCCGGCATGCTGCTCTTCTTCCAGGTGGTCAACCGTCATGACATCGTCCTTCACGCCGCTCTGGCCAGGCTCGGGCGCCTGGTGGCCGTGCAGTTCGCCGAACTTTTCCTGAAGGTGGTCTTGACGCTTCTTTTGTTCGACCGGTTCGGCGTGGCTGCGCCGCTGGTAGCCGGGCTGGCGGTGCAGGCGGCGGCGGTGACATGGATCTACCGTGTTTCGGCGCTGCAGGAGAGCCGTACCGGCAAAGCGGCATGGATGCGCGAAGTCGGCGGATGGTGGCTATTGACGGCCGGGCTCATGATCCCCCTTTCGTGGTCCTGCCGCAAGGCCACCCCCGGAGCGGAGATGCCGGAGGTCCTGCTGGCGCTGTTGGTATACGGCATGCTGGCAGCGGCGGTCCTCCTATTGATTGAATGGCAGCGCAAAACCACGGGGATCTTTCATCTCCATGCGAAACTGTCCGAGGTGTGAATGAAACGGCCACAGACAGCCAGCGGGGCGCCCTTCATCTCATTGATCGTCCCGGTCCATAACCGGCGCTCGCTGCTATGCCCGACCCTCAAGAGCATCCGTGAATTCCGGCGCTGGACCGGCTGCCGATCGGAGTGCATCGTCGTGGACGACGCCTCGACGGACGGGACGCCGGAAGCCGTGGCCGCGCGGTGGGCCGAAGAGATCGCCAGTGGGGATCTGCGGGTGGTGAAAACCAGGGTAAACCTCGGGGCGTCGGGAGCCAAGAATGTGGGCGCGGCCCATGCCCGCGGGCGCTGGCTGCTGTTTGTCGATTCGGACGATCTTCTGATTCCCCGTGCCGCTCGGGCATTGGTCCGGACGCTGGTGCGGCAGGATGCATCTCCGGTCGTCTTTTTCCGCTGCCGGGTGCTCGAGACCGGCGACCTGATCGGGCCGCCTCCCGGTCGGGATTCCTCCCTTGACTTGCGCTCCTTTCTCAATCGTGGTACGCCCGGAGAATGCCTTCCGGCGCTGCAGGCGCGGGCATTCGGGCGCTTTCCCTATATGGCGGCGCTGCGGGGAGGGGAGGGGCTGGCCTATGCTGCGATGATTGCGGCCTTCGGCCCGGCGTGGGTGTCGCCGCTGGTGGTCCGAAGATACCGGACCGCCAATGCCGACCGACTCTCCCGGCGCATGGGGCTTCGGGGCCGGGCCTGTGCGCTGGCCCGGTATCACGGTATCTTCCTGAAGCGGTACCATGGCCGCCTCATGCCCGGCGCTGCAGCCATGGTGGTGCTCAAGATCCTGTATCATGGATACTTCTGCGGAATCTGGAGGCTGGGCCGTGGCCGTTGACATCGTTCATGTCATCACGACCCTCGACACCGGCGGGGCGGAGGCCATGCTATACAAGCTCCTCCGGCATTGGCCCAGAGAGAGCGGCGCTGCCCATCATGTGGTCTCCCTCAAGGATATGGGGGCTTACGGCGCGAAAATCGCTGCCATGGGAATCGGGGTAACGGTCCTTGACATGCCGGCCGGAAGGGCTACTCCGGGAGGGATGGCGAGGCTTTACGCCCTGCTGCGGCAACGGCGCGTCGACATCGTGCAGACCTGGCTCTATCACGCGGATCTGCTGGGGCTGATCCTGGGAAAAATGTCCGGCGTTTCCCGGGTGGTGTGGAATATCCGATGCTCCCGGATGGACCTCGGCCGCTACTCCCGGTCTACCCGTCTGGTCTTTTCCGCGCTGGTGCGCCTGTCATGCCTCCCCGATGCCGTAGTGGCCAACTCCGCGGCGGGCCGTGCGGCGCACGAGGCCGCCGGCTATCGCCCCCGGCAGTGGCGGGTGCTGCCCAATGGCTTTGACACGAACCTTTTTCGGCCGGATGCATCGGCGCGGGAGGCCCTTCGACAGGAGCTGGGAATTTCGGCGGAGGCCCCGGTGATCGGCATGGTCGCCCGGTTCGACCCCATGAAGGCCCACGACACCTTTTTTGCGGCTGCCGCCAGATTGCGGCGTTGGCGTCCCGGCATCCGGTTTGCCCTGGTGGGGGAGGGGATGACGGCCGACAACAGGGCGGTCATGTCGCTGATCCGGCGGCACGACCTCCATTCGAGCGTCCGGCTCCTTGGCCGCCGGGATGGACTGCAGCGGTGTTATCCGGCCTTTGATCTTCATACCCTCTCCTCGGCATTTGGGGAGGGGTTCCCAAACGTCATCGGCGAGGCCATGGCCTGCGGGGTTCCCTGTGTGGCCACGGACGTGGGGGATTCGGCCGCCATCATCCAGGAGACGGGAATGGTGGCTGGCCCAAACGATCCCAGCGCCCTTGCCGAGGCATGGGAGGCGGTCCTGTCGATGTCCCCCGAGGCAAGGGCGGCCCTGGGCCGGCGGGCACGGGAGCGGATTGTCAACACGTATGAGATTTCAAAAATCGCCAAGGCATACGACAGGCTCTACAACGAATTATGTGCGGCATAGTCGGCTTCATATCTCGCGAACATTTTGATGAATGCAGCGCCTCCCTGGGCCGGGCCGCTGCAGCCCTGGCCCACCGGGGGCCGGATGACGAGGGCTTTTTTGCGGACCGCTCCGCCGGCATCGGCCTGGGGCACCGCCGCCTCTCGATTCTCGATTTGTCTCCCGCCGGCCGCCAGCCCATGGGGGGCGCGGACGGGCAGGTGCAGATCGTCTACAACGGCGAGGTCTATAATTTCCGGGAGATCCGCCGCAGCCTGGAGGGCTTTGGCTGGCGGTTCCGGGGGAACAGCGATACCGAGGTGGTCCTCAACGCCTACCTTCAATGGGGGGTTGCCGCCATCGAGCGGATGGCGGGAATGTTCGCCATGGCCATATGGGACGGGCGGCATGGACGGCTCCATCTGGTGCGGGACCGTCTGGGGATCAAGCCGCTTTACTATTTTCACGGCCGCGGACTGTTTCTGTTCGCATCCGAGCTGAAGGCGCTCATGGCCTTCTCCCGCTTTCCGCGGACCATCGATGACGAGGCGGTTTCCCGCTTCCTCCACTACCAGTATGTTCCCGCACCCGGCACCATCTTTCAGGGCACCTGGAAGCTGCTGCCGGGGCATTGCCTTGTCTATGACGGGGTGCGTCCCGCCACCAGCACCTACTGGCGCTCCCGGGAGCAGATCCCCCACAGTCCCCCGGCCGATGTCGACGAAGGCCGGTGCCTGGAAGGCCTGGAGCGGCAGGTCCGCCGGGCGGTACGCGACTGCCTCGTGAGCGACGTTCCCCTGGGCGCCCTCCTGAGCGGCGGCATCGATTCGACCCTGGTGGCCGCCATGATGCAGCGGGAGGCGGGGCGGCCGGTCCGGACCTTCAGCATTGGGTTTGAGGAGTCCGGATACAATGAGGCACCCTGGGCGGCGAAGGTGGCGGCATTCCTGGGCACGAAACATACCGAACGCTATGTAACGGCGGCGGACGCCCTTGCAGTGATTCCCCGAATGCCGGAGATCTATTGCGAACCCTTTGCCGATTCGTCCGGGATTCCCACCTACCTGGTGAGCCGGCTCGTAAGAGACCGGGTGACGGTGGCGCTCTCCGGCGACGGCGGCGATGAGCAGTTTGCCGGATATGTGCGCTACTGGATGACCCGCGCCATGCACGGTGCGCTCCAACGCGTGCCTGCGGGCTGGCGACAATGGTTATCGACCCGGCTTCAGACCGTTCCCCCGGTGCTGGCTTCGGCCCTTTACCAGCCGCTGCGGCCTCGGCTCCCCCAGCGGTTCCGGGTGGAGAATTTTCCGGACAAGTGGCGGAAATGGGTCCGCCTGATCGGGGCCGGGGGGATCATGGACCTCTACCGGGCCACCGTCGCTGTCTGGCCGCTGGAAGAGGTCGCGCTCCTGACGGGCAGGACGGTTGGTCCCGGCGGCTTCGAGACCGCGTTCGAGGATGCCGCCGGGCTTTCCCTCCTGGAAGGGCTCATGCATGTCGACCGGGAAACCTACCTGCCCGATGCCATGCTCACCAAGGTGGACCGCGCCAGCATGGCAGCGGGGCTGGAGGTCCGGGTGCCGCTTCTGGACCACCGGGTCGTGGCATATGCCGTCGGGATCCCGGACGCCCTGAAATACCGCGGCGGATCGGGCAAATACCTGCTGAAGCGGCTGCTTCATCGGTATGTGCCCGCCCGTCTGTTTGAGCGGCCCAAGATGGGATTCGGGGTTCCCATCGGACGTTGGTTTCGGGGGAAGCTCAAGGGGCTTTTGCTCGACTACGCCTCCCCAGCCGCCATTCGAAGGGAGGGGCGTTTTGATCCCCGGCTGGTGGAGACGCGGCTGCGGGAGCATTTCAGCGGGGAAAACGACCATCAGCACCAGCTCTGGACCCTGCTGATGTGGGAGATGTGGCGGGAACGATGGATAGGGAGGTAACCAGATGGCATTAGAGAAGCGGGTTCAAATCGACCTTCTGCTGAAAAAAGGGGTCCGGATCCCCAATCCGGAAAGCGTGGATATCGGCCGGGACGTAAAGATCGACAGGATTTCCGGAGACGGCGTCACCCTTTACGCCGGAACCAAGATATACGGGGCCAAGACCCTTGTCCTCCAGGGAGCTAAGATCGGCAGTGAGGCGCCAGCAACGGTGCAGGACTGCCACGTCGGTCCCTCGGTTCGGCTCCAGGGGGGGTTTTTTGCAGGGGCGGTCTTCCTGAAGGGCGCCCAGGCCGGCTCGGGCGCCCATGTCCGGGGGGGGACCATCCTCGAGGAGGAGGCGAGCATCGCCCACGCCGTCGGGCTCAAACAGACGATCCTGTTCCCGTTCGTGACCCTGGGCAGCCTGATCAATTTCTGCGACTGCCTGATGTCCGGCGGCACCAGCAGAAAAGACCACAGCGAGGTAGGCAGCTCCTACATCCACTTCAACTACACCCCGAACCAGGACAAGGCGACGGCGTCCCTGCTGGGGGACGTGCCCCGCGGGGTGATGCTCCGGGAGCGGCCCATTTTTCTCGGGGGGCAGGGGGGACTCGTTGGCCCGTGCCGGCTCGCTTTCGGGACGGTGATCGCCGCCGGGTCCGTCTACCGGAAGGATGAATTGCGGCCGAACCGGCTGTTGATCGGATCCGCGCCCCGGGGCGGGAGCATCCCGTTTGCCGCGGGCACCTACCCCAACATCAAGCGGGTCTTCTACAATAATATGGTCTATATCGCCAACCTGACGGCGCTCATGCACTGGTACCGTACCGTCCGCGCGCGGTTTCTCTCGGCGGAATTCCCCCCGGAGCTGCACGAGGGCCTGACCGAAACCCTCCAGAAGGGCA
>CAJXSB010000062.1 GCA_913060435.1 uncultured Desulfococcus sp. | reverse complement strand
GGCATGGGTGCCGGCGGCACCCGGCTCCAGTCCGATGACGGCATGTGACAACGCTTCCCCAACATCAGGACACCCCATGCAATCCGATTCCAAAATCAAAAAGGCCGCACACATGATGGTCGGCCTGCAGAAGTTTTTTCTCTTCTACCTGTTCGCCCTGCTGATCCTGGCGATGATGCTGGAGCTGCTGGTGCGCTTTTTCCTGAAGCAGTCGATCTTCGGCCTCTCCGATTTCATCGGCTTCACATCGGTATGGCTCTATGCCATCGGGGCATCCTATGCGTCCTACGAACGCTCCCACATCAAAGCCGAATTCATCGCCGTCATCGTCAAATCGGATCAATTGCGGCACCTGTTTCGCTTTATCAGCGCCGTGGTCTCGACGCTCATGTCGGTGGTCTTTACCAAATGGAGCTGGGACCTCTGCGTCTACAGCGTCTCCGTGGGAGAGGTCACCCAGGCCTACCCGGTTCCCAAGGTGATCTTCCAGTCGTCCTTTTTCATCGGCGGCATACTGATGGCCATCTATTTCCTATGGGAGGCGATCGACTGCCTGGATGATTTCAGAAAAAAGCGCACCATGGCCGAAGCACTGACACGGCAGTATTCCACCCATTGAAAAGAGAATGTTGAACCTTTGATACGCTAGGACTACCATGGAATTCGCACTCATCGGTTTTCTGGTCTGCCTGATCCTGATCATCATCGGCGTCCCCATCGCCATGGCCTTCGGGGTTCTCACCGTGCTTCTGCTGGCCTTTTTCGGCCAGGATGCAGGCTACCTGATTGAAGTCACCTACAAGAAGGTCGATTCGGTCATCCTGTTTGCGGTGCCGCTCTTTATCCTGTTCGGCGCCTTGCTGGACGCCACCGGCCTGGCCAAGCGGCTGATCGATTTCATCAACCTGCTGCTGGGGCGGTTCAGGAGCGGTCTGGGGGCGGTAACCGTCGTCACCACCGCCCTGTTCAGTTCAATTTCAGGCACGGACTCGGCAGCCATCGCCTGCATCGGCACCGTGATGATTCCGCGGCTGGTGGAAAAAGGATACGATCGCGGCCATTCCACCGCCCTGGTGGCCTGTTCGGGGATTCTGGGGCAGCTGGTGCCGCCCAGCGTCCCCATGATCTTTTATGCCATCATCACGGGGAGCTCCATCCTGGGCGTGTGGTTCTCCACCCTCGGCCCGGCCATCATCATCGTGATCATGTACTGCTTCCTCAATGCCTGGGCCGTGAAAAAAATGCCGATCGTCTCCGAAAAGAACGAAGGCCCGCTTCGAACCCAGGTCACGAACATCACATCCGCGGGGGTGCGCTGCACGCCGGTCCTGATCCTGCCGATCTTTATCTTCGGGTCCCTCTACAGCGGGCTGATCACCCCGACGGAGGTGGCGTTGATCGGCGTCTTTTACGTATTGATTCTCGGCTTTTTCTATCGTGTCCTCCACTGGAGGCAGATCAAGGCAGCCGCCATCAGCACGGCGGTCATCAGCGGCGCCGTGACACTGATGTTCTATTTCACCGAGACGACCAGCAAGATCCTCATTCTGGAGGGCGTCACCGACGAGCTGGCGGCCTGGGTGGTCAACAACTCGCCCAACCAGGCCGCCACCCTCCTCATGCTCAATGTCATCCTGCTGCTCCTGGGCATGATGATGAACGACCTGAGCGGAACGGTGCTCTCGGCGGGCCTGCTGTGGCCGATTGCGGCGGCCGCCGGCGTGAACCCGTATCATTTTGCAGCCATCACGGGCGTCAACCTGGGATTGGGGACGGTGACGCCGCCGACAGCCCCGATGCTTTTCCTGGCCGGCCGGATCGGCCAGAGCTCGGCGGAGGAGTATATCAAGCCCGCCCTGGTTCTCATGTGGGCCGGCATGGTTCCCGTGCTGCTGATCACGACCTACTGGCCGAGCCTCTGCCTCTACATTCCCAGGGCATTGGGGTTTATCAAGTGAGGTCCGGAAGCCGTCCTTGCCCTGTTTCCGGATCCGCGCCAAGAATTTTCTGAAGCGGACCGGTGCTTCCGCCGGTCCGTGCTCTCAACCATACACAGACGACATATGGGAGGAATCATAATCATGGGTGAAACATTCGATGCCATCATTATCGGCGCCGGAATTATCGGCGCCTGCACCGGGTTCGAGCTGGCCAAACGGGGCTACAAGGTGCTCAACGTGGACAAGCTGCCCGAGGCCGGCCACGGCTCCACATCCGGATCCTGCGCAGTCATCCGGCTGCACTACTCCACGCCCGACGGGGTGGCCATGGCCCGGGAAGGGTACTACTACTGGATCGACTGGCCCAAATACCTCGGGACGGTGGACGAAACCGGCCTGGTGCAGTACATCAACACCGGCTGCCTGGTCATCAAGACCGAAAAAAACCACTATCTCAAAAAGGTGATGGCCGCCCTGGATGAGCTGTGCGTCCCCTATGAAGACGTGCCGCCGGAGGAGATCCCCGAGCGTTTCCCCATCCTGAACAACCGCAGCTACGGGCCCCCGGTTCTGCCCAGCGACGAGCGCTTCGGGAAGCCGACCGCCGACCAGATCGCCGGCGCCATCTATATACCGGAATCCGGCCTGATCTCCGATCCCAAACAGTCGGTCCACAATGTTCAGCGGGCCTCCGAGGCAGTGGGCGGCAAGTTCCTATTCAACGCCGAAGTCGTCGAAATCAGACGGCAGGACAACCGCGTGGCCGGCATCACCCTCAAGGACGGCACCGAGATCGACGCCCCCGTGGTCATCAATGTGGCGGGGCCCCACTCGTCTATCATCAACCGCATGGCGGGGGTGGAAGAAGAGATGAAGATCAAGACCCGCCCCATGCGACAGGAGGTGTGCCACGTGCCGGCGCCCGAGGGGTTCGACTACAATCACCTCGGCACCGTCATTTCCGACGGCGACGTAGGCTGTTATTCCCGGCCGGAAGTCGGCAACAACATTCTCATCGGCTCCGAGGATCCGGAATGCGACACCATGGAGTACGTCGACGATCCCGACAACTACAACACCAAGTTCACGGAGCAGTGGACTACCCAGGTCATGCGCGAAGCCCAGCGGATCGAAAGCCTCCGGATCCCCAACCAGCCCAGCGGGGTGGTCGATCTCTACGACTGCACCGACGACTGGCTCCCGATCTATGACAAGTCCTCGCTGCCGGGCTTCTACATGGCCGTAGGGACCTCCGGAAACCAGTACAAGAACGCTCCCGTAGTCGGGGTGCTGATGGCCGAACTGATTGCCGCTGTCGAAGGCGGCCAGGATCATGACAAGGATCCCGTCCAGTTCACCATGAAATATACCAAACGGCCCTGCGACATCGGGTTTTTCTCCCGGCTGCGGAAAATAAACCCCAACTCCAGTTTTTCGGTCATCGGATAGGAGAAGACCATCGGGGCATCCAGAGCGGCCGAGGGTGATCCTCCATAGCGGATGCCTCCTCAACACAGGGCACTGCGGCCCAGCGGCGTGATTGATTTATGCCGGTTCGATATTATGTTTTATTATATGGCGCATGACAGAAACAACCGTAACAGAACACTGTCATGATGCGCTGTGAATGAGGAGGTATCTATGAAATCGTCATACAAAAAAAACAAAGCAGCCATGTGCTGTGCAATGGGGAAGCAAAGAATGATGGATGCACTCAGATCCTGTGACTACTGCACCACCAGCATGGAGGAGCGCAGTAGCTGCTACAAGGAGGTCGCCAAGGAGAGCGGGCTTCGCACCAAAACCTGCATCCTGATGTAGTGCATTCACGTCCCCCACTCGCTGCAGCGTTTTAATCATCAGCCGGGAGGAGGCGGTCTCAAACATGAGCCATGCCTCTCCCGGCGTTTTATTGCGGGCGCACACTCGAGTTTCATAAGCCGGTGATCTCCGGGGTGTGGAAGCCATCAGCGCTGAAAGTCAAATCTTGAGGCGGCCCATCTATTGATCCCTGGGCTTCAGCGGAAAGATATGGAATCATCCGTATCATCGGAAAAGGGGTGAAACATGGACGTTTTGGGCAGGAATATTTCAATTGAAGCAGATGAAAAGGACCTCGACTTGCCGAGGGCCAAGGAGATCGCCAAAGAAAAGGCCAGGGAATTCTGCGATGATCCAATGCTCCTGTCATGGTATCAGGGAAAAACACGGGAGGGATTTCCCAATTTTGAGTGCGGCAAAGGGGACAAGCCGGCGTGGATCGTCTATGCGGAGTCGCGGGGTGGGGATTTGACGATTAACATCAATGACGGCGAATTCATTTTTTTCTTCCTTTCTCTATATCGTTCGTAACAAGCGGTCCATTGATCCGGATCGCGCCCGCCGCCGCAGATCCACGGATGCTACTGTAGGCTCCGCCTTTTTTCCTCCAGCATAAACTCGAGAAGCTTCAGCTTTTCGATTGCATCCGCTAATTTCTGGTTTTCATCAACCAACGCTGCATTGGCGGCCTTCAATTGTCCGGTTTTCCGCTTGAGCTTCTTCACCTCGCCGGCCAGATGCACCTGCTCCCTCTCCGACCCCACCAACTGCTGGACGAGGTCCTTCATGTACATGATCTCCTCGTCCTTCCAGGCGTCCGGATGGATGGTGAAATATTGTTCGAACATATGAAGGGAACGAAGATAGTCAGGGGCGGGATTGTCAAAGCGGGAGTAGAGAAGTGCCAGCTGCAGATATGGCGCAGGGTCATGAGGTTTTTCGGGGGAATGTGCAACAACCTTCTCCAACTTTTTGATTTCCATACTGATAGCATCTTCCCCGTGAACCTCGAAATAATTGGGATAGCAGACAAACATCGGCGTTTTCATGCATCCACCCACCATCAATGTCATGAAGAGCAAGACCGGCAGATATCGCCGCCTGCGCCAGAGGGGGCTCCGCGAATGCATCATGGGCACCTTCCCCTCATGTTTTGGTCGCGGCCGCATGATCGGCCTTGAATTTCGGGGCGTGTCCTCTCCGGTCCGTCACGAGCGTACTGCCCGGCGTCGACTTGGCGTACGCCTTCAGTTCCGATGCAATTTCACCTATTTCAATCTGGTTGACCTTCTTCCCCCGGTCATTGGTAACCACGGCGATTGAAATCGTCATGAGGGGAAAGGTCATCTGATGGCCCTGCCGGTTTTTGGCAACGATATACCCTCGTTCCCTGTCAGCGCCATTGTAGAAATCAACGATGCTTTCATCAAACTGCTTGATGATCGTTTTGCAGATGGCATCGTACCTTGCGGTGTCGGTGATGATGGCGAAATCATCCCCGCCGATATGGCCGATAAAGTCTTCCTCTGTGCCGTGCTCCGCTACGGCCGACTGGATGATTGCTGCCGTCGAACGGATCACTTCGTTGCCTTTGGCGTAGCCGTAGCGATCGTTATAGGATTTAAAATTATCCAGATCGAGCATGCAGAAAGCCACATTGCCGTCCTTTTCCAGGCGGTCGGTCAGAACGGTCTCAATCGCCAGACCTCCCGGCATCCGGGTCAGGGGACTTGAATCAAGAGATTTTTTTTCAAGCCGGGACAATCGCATCGCCATCAGCCGGAGCGATGCGGCCAGGTCCGACATTTCGTCCCTCGTGTGGATGTTCAGCCGATAGTCATACTTGCCTTCTGAAATGACCTCCGTTGCGTACTTCAGCTCGCTGATGGATCTGGATATGCTTCGGGTAATGATGGATACGGATCCAAATCCGAAAATGATCGCCAGACCGGACAGCAGGACGGTAAATCGAAATGACCGGATGCCGATGGTGTTGGCCTTCTCCATTTTCACATATTGATTCTGCTTTCCAAATAGTTTCATTTGCTGGAGAATGGTGATCATCTGGTCAAACTTCCTGCTGACCAGTTTGTCAAATTCTCCCGTTTTCAACTGGGCCTGCTTTTCGGCGAGATCCGCATCATTGGTGAACAGCAATGTGAAGTCGTCGTGCAAGGAAACCAGCTTTTCGATGAAAATCTCATCACATCGCGGAAGCGTGCGCACCCTCTCCACGAGTTCGCTGAACTCCTGATCCCTCCGCCAAAAAAGGTCCAGCATTTGCCGATTGTCAAGAATCAGGTAGCGGCGCCCATACGATTCCTGGGCCAGGATGGACTCCTCCATCTGGTCGACAGCCTGGATGAGGAAAGCATCTTCCTGGATGATGCTTCTGCTGATTGCGCTCAATTCATTGAGACTTCGGTAGGAAAAAAAGGCGATCACCAGAATGATCAGAATAATCGGCAGATACCCTAAGATCATTTTATGTTCTATACGGAATCTCATCAACACCGTCCCAGATCATCCATTGTCGAACAAATGGGAATTGTATCCATCCATGGCTGCAGCTGCTGCTGCCTATATCAAACAATCGGCGACAAAAACGTCAGATACCGATCTTCCCATGGCGCCCATCCTAGAACGCCCCCATGAACAGGACGACCGCCCCCAATACAGTGCACCCCACCGAGCCGGCCAGCTTCAATCTGGCGGAGGATGACTCATCCCGCAGCAACCCCGCTTCGCTCTTCACGCTGACATTGAAAGCGGTGGAAACAAAAACCCGTTCATTTTTATTCTTTTTGCCATAACGGTTTCATCTGTAAAAGGCAATAATTGCTATTTTCAGGAAGCTGCGGATCAGCCATCATCGCGAGTGAAGCGGTCGTGGACACCCCCGCAGCGCCGCCGCGGCATGCAGGCAACGCCCCGGGATTTCAGGTCGATAGACTGGCATCCTGTCAACCGATCGAAAATCAGCATAACACTCCGGCACAATGATCTGTCATTTTATGGTATGAGGGATCGGACGGCCCCGGAATCCCAATCCATTCGAAAGGTCCCGGGCGCGAGCGCCGGAATGCGGAGGAACGGATTCCTGCGGCGAAAACGGTTTTCGGAAAGGCATGGTGCAAGGTTTGAAAACAGAGAGCGAGTGGTGGCGAGAGACGACCATCTATCAGGTCTGCCCTCGGTCCTTTGCCGATGCCAACGGCGACGGCATCGGCGACCTGCCGGGCATCATCTCCCGCCTGGACTACATCAAGAAGCTGGGATTCGAAACCATATGGCTCTCTCCCCATTATCCGAGCCCCCAGCGCGACTTCGGCTACGACATCACCGACTTCTGCGGCGTGGCACCTGAATACGGGCGCCTGGACGATGCGGTGAAACTCATCGAAGAAGTACACCGTCGGGGAATGAAGATCCTCTTCGACATGGTCCTGAACCACACCTCCGATGAACACCCCTGGTTCCGGGAATCGCGCGCCAGCCGCGACAATCCCCGACGCGACTGGTACATATGGCGAAGCGGAAAAGGCCGAAGGCCGCCCAACAACTGGGCGGCCATACCCGGGGGGCCAAGCTGGAGATACGACAGAACCACAGAGCAGTGGTACCTGCAGAGCTTTTTGCCCTTTCAGCCGGACCTCAACTTCCGCAACCCAGAGGTCAAGGCCGCCATGTTCGACGCCATGCGCTTCTGGCTCGACCGCGGGGTGGATGGCTTCCGGCTTGACATTTTTCACAAAATCTTCAAGGACGACCGGTTTCGCAACAACCCCATCTCCTGGCGCTTCATCCCGACCCGCGACCTGGACGAAGGCTATTTTCAAAAGCTTCGCTACAACCGCAACAGACCCGAGACATTTGCGCTGGCCAAAGAGGTCCGAGCCGTGGTCGACACCTATCGCCCACCACGCTTTGTCGTTGGCGAAGTCTTTGGCAAGGGCGTCATCAAGCGCTATCTGGGGGAAAATCACGACGGGCTCAACCTGATTTTGCTCTTTGACCTCGTCAACCAGAGCCGGATGACCGCCCGGCATATCAAGGCCATTATCCGGGCATACGAAGCTGAGTATCCCCACCCCCATCTGCCCACCTATGCACTCGGCAACCATGACCGCCGCCGCTATATGAGCCGCATCGGCGGCAATGCTGCCCTTGCCCGGCTGCTGGCGTTCTTTCTTTACACCGCGCGCGGAGTGCCGATCAACTACTACGGTGATGAAATCGGCATTCCAGACAGCGATTTTCCGCACAAGGATGCCAGGGACGCCATCGCCCACGCCTACTGGTGGGTGCCGAGGGCGATCGCCCGGAAGCTGGACCTCTATATCAACCGGGACGGATGCCGCACCCCGATGCAGTGGGACCCCTCGGTAAATGCCGGGTTTTCACCTGAGGGTGCCACCCCTTGGCTGCCGGTGCACCCCGGGTATCGAACCTGCAATGTCTCGAACCAGCAGGAAGACGCTTTTTCCATCCTGAATACCCACCGGAAGCTGCTGCAGCTTCGCCGGCGGCACGCATGTCTTCGTCGCGGTGTGCTCGAGCTCCTGCCCGAGGGAAGTGTGCCCGAAGAAGTGGTCGGATATGATCGGAAATTAGAGGGGGAAACGATTCGCGTGATGATGAATTTCTCCCGGAATCCCCGATCCGTAAGGCTTGACGGCGTACCGGGTGAAGCCTTGGCCTGCAGCGACACTGCCTGCACTGCCATGCGAGACCAGGTCTGCCTCGGAGCCTTCGGAGGAATGCTGCTGGGCAGCCCCGTATCGGATGGATCGGATCCATGCAGCGAAAAATAGAAACCGCCTTAATGCATATGCCCGTCAAAGTCCATCAAATATCACCCACCGGACGCTGTAGCTCAAGAGGAGCGCAGCGCCCAGTCCCATACACCAGAGGCTGATAAACCATCCCCACTGTTTCTGTTTTGGCGGCAGCCGCCGCCCTGGCGTCCTCGAACGGGAAACGTCTTTTTTCATGCTTTTCCCCCTTCCTGGGATAACCGGCGTCCGGGTGTTTGAACATGGGCATCAGTAGGTGCTGTCATGGGAGCTTTTTCCACGGAAAACGTAGTAGCAGTAGCCCGTGTAGGCGAGCACAATGGGCAGCAGAAACACAGTCCCGGCCAGCATGAGCGACTGGGACTCCGGTGCGGCGGCAGCCCTCCGGAAGGTGATCTCGAACGGAACCAGCCAGGGCCATGTACTGATGCCGAGGCCGATATAGTTCGTCAGGAAAATCCCCTGGCTCAGAAAAAAGGGGCGATTGTCGTTCTTGTGACGGATGTCGCGCCACAGAAGAAAGAAGAACAGGACCGAAAGCATCGGCAGGGGCTGGAGGAGAAAAATATTGGGGCGGCTGAACCACAACTCCCGGATGTGGTCGTTCATGATCGGCGACACCAGGCTGACCATGCCCATGAAAAAGGCGACGTAGGCGAAAAGATAGCCGGCACACCGCCGGGCCCAATCCTGGGTGATATCCTCCGTTTTCATGATCAGCCATGTGGCACCAAGCAGGGCATAACCAAATACCAGGGCCAACCCTGTCATAAGACTGAAGCCCGACAGCCAGTCGAACATTCCCCCGCCATAGGACCGACCGCTGACCTGGACGCCCTGCACAAAAGCACCCAGGACCATTCCCTGGCTAAAGGTGGCAATGATGGAGCCGAAATGGAAAGCGTAGTCCCATATTTTCCGGGACCGCTCCCGGGCCTTGAAACGGAACTCAAAAGAGACACCGCGCAGAATCAACCCCAGCAGCATGACAATGATGGGAACGTAGAACGCCGGCATCAGGATGGCGTAGGCCATGGGAAAGGCTGCGAACAGGCCGCCGCCGCCAAGGATGAGCCAGGTTTCATTGCCGTCCCAGAACGGGGCGATGGAACTCATCATCCGGTCGCGGCATTTGTCGGACGGCGCAAAAGGAAAAAGAATACCGACCCCCAGGTCAAAACCGTCCAGGAGGACATAAAGGAAGACCGCCGTCGCTATCAGCACATACCACACCAGGGCCACATCGATGTATTGGGAAAGATCAAACATGTTCGTCTCCTGTCTCCGAAACCAGATCAGATACCAGCGGCGGGGCCGAAACACCGTGGCTTCCATAGGCTTTATTGTCTTCACCATCACGATCGCTTTCATCCGGCCCCTTCAGGATGAGCCGACCGATGTAATAGGCCCCGGCACCGAATACTGCGAAATAGACCAGCACGAAAGCCAGCAGCGAAAGGCCGACCTGCACGCCCGCAACGGGGGAAATGGCGTCTGCGGTATACATGGCATTGTATACGATGAAAGGCTGGCGCCCGACCTCCGTGACGATCCAGCCGGCCAGAACCGCTACAAAGCCGGAGGGCGTCAGTGCCATGCACCACAGCTGGAACCAGCGCGTGGTAAACAGCTGCTTCTTGAAGAAGAGGTATACTGCGGCAAGGCCGGTCAGGATCATGAGAACGCCGATGCCGACCATGACTCTGAAGGACCAGAAAACAATGCCGACCGGCGGCCGGTCCTCCTTTGGCCACTCCTTCAACCCCTTTACCTCTCCGTCCAGCTCGTGGGTTAGTATGAGACTGGACAGCTTCGGAATCTCGACGGCGAAACGAGTTTTCTCGGCATCATCATCCGGCCAGCCGAACAAGACCAGTGGAGCGCCCTTCCGGGTCTCCCAGAGCCCCTCCATGGCCGCCACCTTGGCCGGCTGATGCTGCAGCGTATTGAGGCCGTGAAGATCCCCCACGATAAGCTGCGTGGGGGCGACGAAGACCGCCATGATCATGGCCATGCCGAGCATGATCCGCGCATGCGCCTGGTGCCGCTTGTGGTATAGGTAGTAGGCCCCCACGCCGCCTACGACAAACGCGGTGGTCAGGTAGGCGGCAATAGTCATATGGGCGAGCCGGTAGGGAAAGGATGGATTGAAGATGATTTCCAGCCAGCTGGTGGGGTAAAACAGTCCCTCATCACCGACCCTGAAACCGGTTGGCGTATGCATCCAGCTGTTGGCCGACAGGATCCAGAAGGCAGAAATGAGCGTTCCAGTCGCTACGATCACGGTGGATGCAAAATGCATTTTAGGGCTGACGCGGTTCCACCCGAAGAGCATGATGCCCAGGAAGGAGGCCTCCAGGAAAAAGGCCGTAAGCACCTCAAATCCCAGCAGGGGTCCAAGCACGTTGCCCACCTTGTCCGAGAACGCAGACCAGTTCGTGCCAAATTGATAGGAGAGCACTACGCCGGAGACCACCCCCATGCCAAAGGCCACCGCGAAGATCTTGACCCACATTCGGTAAATTTCATAGTAGAGCCTATTGCCGGTTTTCAGCCAGCGCCACTCCACCACCACAAGCCAGCTCGCCAGACCGATGGTGAATGCCGGAAACAAAATGTGGAATGAAACCGTGAATGCGAACTGAATCCTTGCCAGGACTGTTGGATCTAAGCTATTCAGCATAACAGTTACCTCAACCATATCATTGTGAAGCGAGTAAACTCATCTGCCGTCGCCCGAATCCAACCACGGACCATGGGCATCGACATCGACCGTGTCCGCCGGCGCCAACGCCCTTATGTTCACATGCCTTTCACAAGGCATTGTCACGGCGGGATCGCCATTTCATGAGCGGATCACGTCCAAGCTACTAGATTCAACACATTCGACAGGATCACAATATGGGTTTATTGAGAGGTTTGTGAGGGGCATTTTTAGAAAGCATAGAGAAGCGTTCGCCAACACGACAGATCGACCCCAGGCATCGCTGCATATTCACCGGAACGACTGCCGGTCGGTGCCTGCTGCGGTCAAGCAAGGAGGGAAAAGACGATGGAGAGCTGCAAAATGAATGATTTTCTGGAAGTGCTCGAACCCTGGCTGGATCGGGATTACATCCGGAAGGCTTATCTCACGGACCAGGACCACCTGGTCTTTTTTTTCACGGACGGCGGGCAGAAAGTCTACCATATTGACGACTGCACCAGGGCGCAGCTCCACCATATTGTTGCCGACATCCGGAAGAAAGGGGTCCCCGTCGAGATGGCCGACCCGCAGTAGCGGCACTTAAACGAAGCGGTGTGGGACGGAAACTGGAGACGGAGAACACCGGTTTACGAAACTCGAAAGCGAGGCAACCATGGACCGATTCATGAACATCACCAAGGCCCTGGCGGATGAAAGCCGCGTCCGCATCCTGATGGCCCTCCACAGACAAGGTGAGATGTGCGTTTGCCAGTTGATCGACATGCTTCAGCTGGCCCCTTCCACGGTCTCCAAGCATCTGTTCATCCTGCGCAATGCCCGTCTTGTCTGCAGCCGGAAAGAAGGTCGTTGGATGCATTACCGCCTGAACGATGATGGGGCGTACCCCGAGGTGGCAGGTGTGCTGGCGTGGATGACGCGGTCGCTGGCCGAATCCCCCCGGATTCAGCAGGATGATGCGCGGCTGAAGGCCGTTCTGGCCGATTCACCTGCAGAGAAATGCGGGGGATAGCCCAAAGCCCCCGTGAACCAATGCCGGGACGCGCGCAGGCCATGCGGTCCATACCGTCACCGACGTCTGCCACCCAAGGCACCGGCCGCAGGGCCTGGAAGAGTGCACATCATCCAGCCGGCCGGCGATCCTCCCGGTGGATGGATCCGGCATGGCAGGCAGGAAACCAGGTTGCTCCTTTAAAATTGACATCCGGGCCGTACTTTGACAGGATTGGCGGCAAAGAGAACAGGGCCTCCGGGGCTGAAAGCCGCAAACCACGGACGAGGAGGGAGCCGCCATGCAGAAGCAGTTCCGGGAAGATGTTGGAAAGCGGACCGTGCCGCCGGAAAAGATCCTCGAAAAGCTCACGCCGGGTATGAACATCTTCCTCGGCACCGGCGTAGCCGAACCGAGGACCCTCGTCAAGAGCCTCATGAACGCCGACGCCGGCAATCTCCAAGACCTGGAGCTCTCGCAGCTGGTGAGCCTCGGCGATGCCATCACCCTCCGGGACCACCACTCCCAGAAATACCGGTTGAAGACCTTCTTCTCGGGATGGGAGGCCAACGAAGCCATCTCCGAGGGTCTGGCGGATTTTATTCCGAGCCGCTACTACCAGATCCCCCGGCTGATCGAGTCCGGCCAGATCCCCATCGATGCCGCCTTCATTCAGATTACCCCGCCCGGCGACGCCGGCTACTGCAGCCTCGGCGTCTCCATCGACGCCGCCCGGCAGGCCATGGCACAGGCGTCCCTCGTGGTCGGGGAGATCAACGACCGCGTCCCCCGGACATATGGGGACACGTTTGTCCACGTATCGGAGTTTGACTTTTTCGTCCAGTCTACGGAGCCGCCCATCTATTTCGACCGGTGGACGGCGGACGATGTCTACGACCGGATCGGGGCCCACGTCGCGTCGGTCATCGAGGACGGCAGCTGCCTTGGATTCTCCATCGGGCCTCTCTACGAAGCCCTGAGCCGTCATCTGATCCATCACCGGCACCTGGGCATCCATTCGCCTTTTTTCATCGACGCGCTGATGGACCTCGTCAAGAGCGGCGCGGTGACCAACCGACGAAAGGAGATATACCGGGGGAAAAGTCTCACCTCTTATGCCTTCGGCACCCCGGAACTGATGGCCTGGCTCGATGGAAACCCGCTGGTCGAGTTCCAGGGCACCGACAAGGTCTTCGACCCGCTCCAGATCAGCCGGAATTCCCGCTATGTGGCCGTACTCCCGGCCCGGAAGGTCGACCTCTCGGGGCGAATCGCCCTTCACGTCGGCAAAGGGAACGTCGGCTCCGGCCCGGGAGAGGTGTTCGACTTTTTCTTCAGCGCGCTCCTCTCCCGGGAAGGCCGCACCATTTTTGCCCTGCCGTCCCGAAACCGCCGGGGCGATCCCAATATTCTCATGTCCATCAGGCATTTTCCCAACCCCTTCGGGCTCTGGGAGTCGGTCAACATGATCGCCACCGAATACGGCGTGGTCAGCCTCACCGGGCGGACCGTGCGAGAGCGGGCGCAGGCCCTGATCGACATCGCCCACCCGGACGACCGCTCCAGACTCGTGGCCGAGGCCAAGGCGGAGCGGCTGCTCTACCCGGACCAGATCTACCTGGCCGAATCCGCCCACCTCTACCCATCGGAGATCTCCTCGCGCCATACCTTCCGGGAGGGGCTCGACGTCCGTTTCCGCGCCATCAAGCCGTCGGACGAAGAAAACATGCGACGCCTCTTCTACCGCTTCTCCGACAAGACCGTCTACTATCGCTATTTTACCGTAATCAAGGTCATGCCCCACAGTAGAATGCAGGCCTATGTCAACATCGATTACAACCGGGTCATGTCCGTGGTGGGAATCGTTGGGGAGCCCGACCAGGAGCGGATCATTGCAGAGGCGCGCTACGTCAGGGCCCCCCAGATCCCGGAGGCCGAAATCGCCATTGTCGTCGATGAAAACTATACCGGCTCCGGAATAGCGACCTATCTCTACAAAATGCTGATACGGCTGGCAAGGGAGCGGGGCATCAAGGCTTTCACGGGGGAGGTCCTGTCGTCGAATACAGGCATCAAGCGTGTGCTCGAAAAAGGCGGGCTGACGGTGACGGCAACCATGCACCACGGCATTGAACTGCTGCGGATTTCCTTGGATAAAAACACCGCCGGCTGAACGGGCGTCGCCGGTTCAGCCGGGGAAAAATCAAATGAAGGTGCCTGCTCTATCCAGGGATCGACACCGGTGAAGCCTCGCCGATGGCTTTCATGGTCTCTTCGTACTTGCCCCGCATATCAACGGTCCCCTGCTCGATATCATTCTTCATGGGACTCCAATCAGAGGGGCACTCGGTGCGCAGCTGCTCCACGCGGCCGGACATTTCCTCGAGGAGTATGTGCAGGTCTTCGATGTTGGCAAGCATCTTCTGCCTTTCCGCAGAGCCCAGCTTGTCCACCTTTCTCATGGCGTCATACAGTTTCGCCTTCCATGCCGTCATCTCATTTTCCATTCCCTTACAGAAATCATTTACGTCCATTTTTCCCTCCTGTGGTTTGGGTGATGATAGTTTCAAGTACGGGCAAGACGCCCGGTGCGACAACTAAACACAATCAAGATAAGATTATTTAACGGTTGTAAGGGGTACAGCTTGGCTGCGGTCGAGAAGCGGTTTCCGGCAGGATGTCGCATTGTTCGTGACAGGAAGCATCGTCTGAGCAGTACAGAAATCAAATTTACCTATACACTAATACACATCCACATCTGTTTCAACATCTCCGCCGGCCTTTTATTGGGACATAACCCTTACCGTCTCCGCATCAACGCCATCCCCAGCCGGATCTACATCCCGCCGACCGCAGGCGCCAGCGTCACGGCATCCCCGTCCTCCAGCCGTGTCTGCAAATCTGCATGGCGGCTGTTTACAAAAACAAGATGGATATCTTCTGGACTGATGCCAATGGAACCTGCGATATCCCCCACGGTCTGTCCCGCTTCTATTTCCAGGGCTTTACTGTTGTTGAATACACATTCTTCCGATCCGGAAAGTGATGACAAACATTTGATGTTAACTTTCATTTTGGCCCCCTTTTTAACCGTGTTCGCATTGAATCATGGTGTAAAAATGAGCTGGGATGGGCAAATCACAACAAGGAAGGTTTCGGGATAAATTGAGGGGACAAAACTCGTATCTCAACCTTCGAGCGCCATCAGCCGGAGGCCAACTCATGTCCATCGCATGAACGAATCTCGAAAATTGAGTATTATTATGAAGCAAGGTTTCCATCAGGACATCAACGAATCCAAAACAGCGGAAAGGAAAACCGGCCATGAGAGACCAAAGCCATTCCAAACGCCTCGGATCCCTATGGGGCGTCTTCATCGGTGATGCACTGGCAATGCCGGTGCACTGGTACTACAACCGCAGGGCGCTGTACGATGACTACGGCCGGGTGGCGGACTACCTCCCGCCCAGAAATCCCCATCCGGACAGCATCCTGTGGCGTTCCGCCTACCAGGCGCCCAATGCAAAGGGGGAGATCCTTCATGACCAGTCCCGCTACTGGGGTCGGCATGGGATCCATTACCACCAGTTTCTGGCGGCGGGGGAAAATACGCTCAATGTCGAGATATGCCGGCTGCTGATGATCTCTCTGCAGGAGAACAGCGCCTATGATGCCGAGGATTTCCTGGGGCGATACATCGATTTCATGACAACGCCGGGCCGCCACCGGGATACCTACATCGAGGAATGCCACCGAAATTTTTTCGCCAACTACGCCAAGGGCGTTCCACCCGAGAAATGCGGCCGGACGGAAAAGCACATCGGCGGCATCGTCGG
>CAJXSB010000061.1 GCA_913060435.1 uncultured Desulfococcus sp. | reverse complement strand
CCGCACGCCGGACCAGGGCGTTGATGGCGATCTCGTTGCGCGCCTGCCGCGTCAGCCCGATGGATTCCACACCACCTATTCTGACGGTTTCGGTCACGGCCCTGTCGTCGCTGAACAGGTCGGCCAGCTGGCCGTAGGCATCCAGGGCCCGCTCGATGCGGTCCGGCAGGTTGGCGATGTCTGTCACGATACCGTAAATGTCCGCCGCCAGATCCGCCGGCGCACGGATCAGCGACTCCGCCGATTGAGCCAGCGATTGAAGATCGTCCACAAAATCCGTGACCATCTCGGGCACGCTTGGAACCAATCGCCGAACGGCATCGATTTTATCGGCGACTCTTGAAACCAGTGATTGGGCGTTGTCCATGACGTACCCTGGAGAGGACGCATCGAAATTTTGAGAGAACTCACGTTTGGTGTAATACGCGGTCACTTGGGCGTCATCATCCACAGCCTGGGTAGTGTCGGCCGTGGCTTTCGGAAAAACCTTGTCTCCGGATTCGGCAAAGGTCACGGAAAACCGCGCCATGCCGCCCTCGCGGGTGCTTTCTCGCGGGCCGCGCACCTCTGTGGCCGTAACGGTCAACTCTCCCAGGTAGGGGTGGATCAGCTTGCCAGGTCCGGGCTCCTCGAACGCGGCGATCAGCGCATCCCTGGCGGACATATAGTCGGCGCCGATGACATAGATGGTCATCGAAAAGCGCCGGGCCTTGCGGCCCAGGTCCTCGGCATAGGGCTTGTCTCGCAGGGGGAATTCGTGCAGGGCCGTGCGTCGTCCGATCTCGCCGTCGGTCGATTCGGTGACGAACGGCACCTCGCGAAACGATCCGGCAAGCAGAGAATCTTTCCAGCTCATCAGTGGGCCACCATCATCCTTCCGCTGTCAAAGTCCATGTCGAGGTTTTCTCCTTGAAGTTTATCGACGGTGACGAACCCGCGCGGGTCAATGCTGATTTTGAGCTCACCGCGCATCTGTGCGTCCTTGAGTCTGGTCTCGGCCTGACGGTACTCGTACATGTGCGTCGATCCCAATTTTGCCCATTTGTTCATCGTGTTGGCCAGGGTTTCCAGGTCATAGTCGGACAGGCGCTTGTCGACCTGGGATCTGGCGAAATCCTTGGCCATGTCAAACGCCACCACGGAGGCGCCGATTTGGGTCATGGCGCCTAAAACTTTTGCACCCGTCCCCAGGCCGCCTGGTCTTGATGTCTTCGAGGGGGATGCTTTCCCGGGCTTGCTGCCTGGTACGTCCGGGTTCCATATGGATGCCGGGCCATTGACCACATATACTGGAACGGCGTCACCGAATGATCTCGCCAGACCGCCGGCACCCGACATTGCGCCCTTCTTGCCTCGGGAGAGAAGTTTTTTACCCAGCTTGAAAACGCCCAGTTTTTGCGCCGCCACCAGCCCTCCGCCGATCATGCCGATATTCTTGCCCAGCTCCAGCCAGCGCTCCACCGTGCCAGGCTTCAGGCCGTCCAGGTACTCGGTCAGCTTTTTGATCGGTTCGGTTAGCTGGTCGTCAGAAAATTTATGCCAGACAGTATAAAGGCCACGAAGCGCGGCATTGAACGTTTTGGCAGCCCGAATCGAATCCCTGGTAATCGTGGTGCCGTCGGCCTGCACGCCATAGAACCGGTCCAAGCTCTCCACGCCGCCGATGCGCAGGAACTCAGATATCGCCGCGTTGAAGGACCGCACCGCCTCGCTGTCGCCGAGCACCTGTTGGATGATCGACCGGTCACCCTTGGTGCGCTCGACCAGTTCTTTCATCAGCTCGTTGATCGGCCGGAGCACCTTGCGCCCTTCCTTCAGTGCCTCCGGATCGAACACCTTGATGCCGCCGCTCTGGAACAGTTCGATCTTCTTTTTATCGCCCAGCACCCGCATCAAAGCCTCGAATGATGTCGCGGCCTGCTCGGACGACCCGGTGCCCTGGCGGATTACCTGCAGTACGGCGCCCATTTCGCGGATCGCCGTCACACCGCTGCGTCCCATGGCCGTGTAGGCGGTCACCACGCGCGGGCCGAGCGCAGCCAGGTTCTGAAGGGTGAATGCGCCCTGTTTGCCCTGCACGGTGAGAATGTCCAGGGCCTCGAAGGCCTCCCTGGCGCCCAGCTCCATTTTCTGAAATTCAGCCAGAATGCCGCCGATGGAGAGACCTTCCGCGCCCGTGGCCGATATGGCCAGGCCGATGTTGCGGATGTTCTCCTCGGCGAATTTCAGGTCGCCGGTTTTCTCGATGATCTCCTCGACGGCGGACAGGATCTGGCCCGGATTGACACGGATGTCCGGGGCCTTGGCCACCTCGAAGATCCGATTTTTCAGGCCGTCTATCTTCTCCTCGCCCACATCGGCCTGGATGCCCAGACGGGTCAGCCGCTCTTCCAGATTCCCCACCTGGCGGATGGCGCCGATACCAGCTGCCCCGGTGATCAATGCGGTGTAGCGATTCCCCAGGCGGGCCAGCCCACGGCCGGCCACGGCCACGCCCCGGCCCAGCAGACGCATGCTGGCCGATCCCCGGCGTCCCAAGCGGTCCAAGCCGTTGGTGAACTGCCGGGCGCGGGACTGCAGGTTGCCCGAAAGATTGAGGAGAATGGATGTCCGTAAATCGCCCATTTAATCGCGCTTCAAAAAGAATTGTATGGTTGTTAAAAACCGCCTTAATGACAGGCTGATAATTTCGGCCCGGGTAAAACCGGTGCGAGTGGCCAGGATCAGCAGGCCGGGTGCCACCGTGTTCTCCACCGCCTGCCTAATCTCGCCCCCGGTCAGTGATCTCCGCTATGGTCACCGCGTCCATCGCCTGCGCGGTTTCCTGGAGCAGGGACAGGTCCGTGGCACTGAGTTTTTTCAGCTCGGCCATGGAAAGCGGCCCCTTGTAGTCGCCCACGCTTACGATCTGGCGGCGCAGGGTGTTGAGGCCCACCTGTGTCGGGCTGGCCACCAGCTGGTACCCGTCCGGCGTCTTGACGATCTTCTCGCTCTCGTCGGTGGCATCGATCAGGTCGGCGGCCGTGGCCTCGCGGATCGTGGCCGTGGTGTGCGTTTTCTCGCCGATGGTCAGGCCCCTGGTCAGATCAACATTCATCGTAGCCATCAGAGCATCTCCTCCGCGGGCGGGCCTTCAAATTCAAGCGGTATGCGCCCGCCTTCGCTGGCGGTCATCTTCGGGGTGTTGGTCAGCCAGGCGCCCTGGACAACGTACTGCTGGCCGGTGTCGCACTCGAATGAGAGCGTCACATCATCCCAATTGCGCATCTCGGCCAGGCTCGTCTCTTTTCCGACAGGGATCTCGCATTCCGCCCGGCTTTGCTTGGGCGTCTCATAATTGCCTTCCACCTTGTTGGCTCCGACAACGGTGGTCCGTTCACTCCCGCCGATGTCCAGGCTTGCCCCGGGCAGGGACTGCAGCTGGGTCCCGTCCACTTTAATGACAAATTTGCCTAATAACTTGGCCATTTCGACCTCCTATATGCCGGGACGACCCGCCGGTCGCCCCTACAGAATAAACTGCACCTTGGCCGCGAAAATTCTCAGCTGGTTGACGATGTCGGGCGGTATCATCAGGTCGGCGCGGTTGCGGTCGCTGTCGTTGCGCTCGACAATCAGCTCCTGCTTGTACTGATCGAGATTTTCCACCAGGCCGTCCTTTTCCCATTCCAGTGCCAGGGCGATCAGCTCGGCCCGCAGCGTGGAGGGGGTGACGATGGCCTGGCCCGGTCCGAAGTTGGTGCCGTCGTCGGCCAGCTTGTGGCGCGGAAATTTATTGGTGATGCGCGCCCGCACGCTGTACCGCAGATAGCTGAGCGTGGCCTGGGTGGTGATGTCCAGGTAGCTGGGGTCATCCACACCAAAGGCATTGGTCTGGTACATGCTCACCTCACGCTCGATGCGCACCTGCCCGCCGCTGTCCACCATGGTGGTGGCGATACCGTCGTAGAGCAGCAGATTGCGTTCCTCCATGGTCCAGCGGTCGGCCTCCACCGGCGGCAGGATGCCGCTCATCACCAGTGTCTGCAACGGCCGGGCCGGGTCCGTGGACAGCGCGGCCGCCGCCTGGCCGGCATAGGCCGCGGCCCACAGATAGGCCGGCATGGGGCTGTCGCCGGTGCCCATGCAGGTCACGTGCGGCGAGTTGCGGCCATTGCCGTAGGTCCCCGTGACGCTGTGCGTGCCGCGATAGGCGCAATAGGCAATGCCGTCTATCTGGCGCGTGCCGCCGAACCGGTCGGACAGCTCTGTTTCCAAGAGGGTCATGTTGGCCGCGTCCGTGTACGGCATGACAATGGCCTGGTACCACTCATCCCCCATGGCCGCGATGGCGTTGGTGATGTCCGGGTTGCCGGCGCCCGATGCCATCTGCACCACGGCTGCCGTCAGGCCGCTGGGCAGGGTCTCGCCCTGGTAGTAATTGATGCGGATGTCGATGTCGTTGCACCATTCGCCCATGTTGCGGGATGTAAGTGTAACCACGCCCTCGGCCGCCGCAGCCGTTACCGGCAGGCTGGTATCGGCATTGATCGCAGCTGCCAGGGCCGTGGCAATCACCGCCAGCGTGTCTCCGGCAGCAATGGATATGCGCACCCGCGTCCCGGCGATGTAGCAGTAGATGATTCCGCTGGCGGTGGGCAACCCGCTGAAGGTGATGGTCCCCGTGGCGGCCACGCCGGCATCATCGTCCTCAAGCGGGATGGCCCAGCTTTCGGTGTACCGGTTATTGCCCTTGAGCACGGCGAACATGCCCGCCAGCTGGGATCCCCGGCCGAACAGGGCTTCGGCCTGGTCATAACTGGTGATGCGCACCGGCGTTTCCACCGCAGCCGATCCGCCGGACAGCATCTGCCCCAGTACCAGGATTTTGTAGGGCATGTCGGGCGTGCCCAGCAGCGCCCGCGTGTTGTCGAACTCAATGTATGCCAGGGGCACGGGCAGCGTAGACGGTATGGTGTTGAAGGATACGCTCATTTACTGGTCTCCTTTTTCTTGGCGGTTTTCAGGTTCACCCGCTCCAGCGAGCCCTCACGGATCCGGCGCAGATAGTACTGTCTGGCCGGGACATCGATGGCGGTCTCGGGCAGGAATTCTCCCGGCTTTTCGATCCGTCTGATCCGCATGCCCTTGGCCGGTTTGACGCGAATGGTATTCATGTAATCCTCCGTGCGTTACGATGGTTTCGATAAAGCAGCCGGCATCATCCGCAGTGCCGGAGATGCTTATTCCGGCGTCCCCTGAATCCGCAGAATCGTCGGGGACGTTACCGAAAAAGGGTATGAGATTTCTCCATTGTCAAAGGTGATGCCGGCTTCGCCGGATCTGGACGACTCCGTCCCGTTGACCGAAATCACGGCCGCAATGCAGAACCAGTACGTGCCGTCGTCGAGGCCCGGGATCTCCGCCAGGCGTTCATCCGCCGCAGGCGTTGCAACCGGATCATCGGGATACTCACCGCCATCGGTTCGCATATAAATTGAAAACCCGCTGATGCTGCTCTCCTCGTCAAAGGAAAAATCCCACTCCAACTGCACCCTGTTGGCCGCCATGGCCGGCACGGCGCTCAACAACAGAACCGCCAATAAAAAGATGAAATTCCCTTTCATGAATTTCCTCCGATATGCGTGATTTTTGGGATCGACACCGACGTGTTGGTGTAGCTCACTTCGTTCGAATCCACGCTTTCCAGGTTTCCATCGTAGGCACGCACAACGTAATAATGCGTTTGTCCGAACAGGGGACCGCCCAGCACAACATTGTTTTCGGCGCCCTGCCAGGCCGGCTGGGTGTAGTCGTAGGCATCGCCTTCAAGCCGGATGAAAACCCGGTATCCCTCCGGCGCCGGATTGTTGGGATCCCAACAAAGCATTACAGATGCGCCGTGTGCCATGATCGATAACAGGGCCAGCAAGGCCGTGATAAAAAGCGTTTTAATCTTCATCACCAAGAATGCATTATTGGGTTGTTCCAACAAAACCTACTAATGATTGAATCCACAGTGTTCCATCGGTTGACAATGTTACACTTGAAGATTCAGTTGCACTGTTGATTTTATAAGCAACGGGTCTTCCAAAAGTGGACTCACCGTCATAAAGCCAGGTCCAATCCTCAGTCACATAGCATGCGCCACCATAGTCATTATGCCCACCGATAAGCAGGATCTCATTTGCGGCGCTTGTGGTGTACGAAATCTCATTTTCTGAAGACAGTGTGCCGGTAACATCTATGGGGTTAGATGTATCTACGCCAGACAGCTCAAACACTTCGATGCTTCTATATCTGCCACTATTAGCCATTGTGACAGTATTTTCATTGGACGTTGACGCAACTGCATAATACCAGACACCATGGACTTGATTAGTAACAGATGTCCCTGAAATTGCGGTATAAGTATTGCCCTCTGTATCACTAATGCCTGTAACAGATCCGCTATAACAGGCTGCAAAAACTGCTACCACATTACCGGCAGTGAAAGTCATCGCAGGTGCGTCCAAAGATCCTTCAGCCGACGAAAAATCTGTTGTCCTGTTGTATTGCACGATCGATAGACTTGATGATGCACCTTGAGTAGAATTGTTGCTCACGCTTGCCCCGGTAAATGTAGCCAGGTCGTTACCATCGGCATCCTCGATGCCATCGCCGGGTTGGGTGTAATCCAGCCCGCTGGATACGGTATCACCACTCTGAACCGTGACATCTCCGGTGTAGACCAGCGTGCTTGTGCCGTCTCCGGAAGAATAAGTGAGCGTAATGGCGCCGGCATTGGTCATGGTGACCGAGAAGCCTCCGCTGCCGCCGCTTCCGATGGTAACCGCCTCGGAAAATACCAACGTCCATGTTGTGCCGTCAGACCCTATGGTAGCCGAAGACAGGTTGGGTGTGGCCGACCCATTGACGGTCACCGTCCACCCTTTGCCTTCCAAATTTGCCTGGGAAGTCAAACCCGCAGTTGAAGGAGAAGAAGAGGTTCCGCCGGACAGATCCACTTCGCCATTGCTGGCGCCATTGGCATCCAGCGTTGCCAGAATGTAATCGATGTTGGTCTGGGTAAGCGCGCACCCGCTGGCATCCAGTTCGGTCAATCCAGGGCAATTGTCGATGGTGATCGTTGTGCAATTCGGGTTATCATAGGCGTCGACATAGTGGGTGCCGCTGGGAAACGCGCCGGACAGATCGATGGTTGAAAAATCATTGTCGTAGAGCCATGCGGATGTAATCGAGGTCGATGTGATACTCAGATCGCCCGTCAATCCATTGCCGGATATCCACATATCCTCCAAAACGGGGAACTGCTCCATGTCCGGCCATGTGGACGGATCAAGCGTGCCGTCGTTTTCACGAACACACATATGCCATAGATGCTGTCCAGTCGTTCCCCATCTGATTTCCGTCAGATCGCAGTAGGATCCCCGCACATCCTCCATCAGAGGTGAGGCCGAGAAATCGAGAAAACCGACCGGACTGTGTTCGAAACAGGCCCTTCGCAGGTTGGATGTTCCGTAAATATCCGCTGCCGCAAGGTCGTCACAATCGTAAAATTCGAGCGTGTGCAGGGCGGTAAAATTTCGGACATCCAACGATGTGATGGGGCAGCCGCATGCGGCCAGATACACCAGGCTATCCTGTACCAGATCCAGGTTGGTGATCGCCGTAACCGGCTGTGAAGCCACCTGTTCAAATGTATTGCCCAATGCGTCGGTTGAGGCACCACCGTCGGCGCCCGCGTATCCGATATTGATACGATAAAGGTTTGCCCACGGTGTTACCTTGAGACGCTGCTGTCTGGTGGAAGCCGACCCGAAATCGACGGTCGGTGTGGTTGAATCGGACGTTGTACCATCGGAGAAAGTCCATTCAACGGTTGCCGCACCATTGAGTACGATGGTCGGTTCAAACGCAGAGCCAGTGGTCGTGAAAACGATTTCTCCGGGATAGATGCCCTGCTCGTTGAGCGCTGCGATAATTTCCGTGTAATCCTGGCTGCCCCCCTCACCTTCAAACTCCGAGGACGGAATTCGGATAATCCGCCATTGATTGCTGGTCGGGTTCTGGATCGCTAAAATATGCTCGGTCCCGTCCGGCGACTCCACCAACGGGTAGGATATTGCCGAATCGGCGTGACAGATGGACGCGGCCACGGCGAGCATGGCCAGGATCAAACCGATAATGGTAGAAAAACGTCTCATTTTCTCCTCACATGTCAGTCGGCCGGCAGCGAGATGATGTCGCTCGCATCGGTCTCGCCGTCCTGGTTGATGTCCCAATCCACATAGGCACGCAGGAAATCATTCAGGCTGCTGATATCGGTCGGGTCGATATCCACCGTGTGGCGCCAGGTCACGGCCCACAGGGCCACGCCGATCCTGTCGATATCCCGCGAGAAAAGATTGTCCGCCCGCACCTGGCTGGCGCCGTCGACACTCTCGTCCAATCCCCATGTGGCCGTAGGGATGATGGCGGCCAGGCCGGTCACCAGATCCAGCGCCAGACTGTCGCGCGGCGCCCCCGCCTGGTCACCGCAGACCACGAACGCGCCCCACATCACGTCGGCCTGGATGCAGGTGGATGTCTGCTCAATGCCCGGTATCCCGAGGCAGGCAACCCGCACCGACGGGCTGCGCGCCGCGATGGCCTTGATCTCCGATAGCGTGAACCGTCCGCCATGGCTCTTGACCTCGCGCAGGGAGGAAATCCCGGTGCCGATACCGGAAACAATGGCATTACGCAGATCGACCAGGATCATTTAAGCACCTCCATCAGAAAATCTTCGATCACGTCTTCCAGCTCGGCCTGGTTGTCCTCGGACAGGCCCAGATATGGCCGGGCCGGAATGTTCTGGTTGAATGCATACGCCTTTACATTGGCCCATACCGGTGAAGGCAGATCCCGTCCGAATGCTTTGGTTATCCGCCGCTGGTGGGCCGGCACGTTCACCGGCTCGTCTCCGGATCCATCCTGGTGGATGCGCGCGTAGATCAGGTTGCTGCCGATCTCCACCGAATCGGCCGACACTTCGTGGGTCAGGCTGTCGATCAGGTTGCCATCGCCTTCGAGTAGGCTATGGCCGCCATGCCGGAAGCCAGCGTATTGCTCGGACCACGCCGCCCACGGCGTCCCGTCCGGCGAGCGTTTCTCGTTGGCAAGGCGCCTGCGGGTCTGGGATTCTACAACAGCCCCGATCGTTTGCATCAGGCCACGCCGGTCCAGATCGGCAAGCCTGGCGATGCGCTGGTTCAGCCGGTTAATGGCGGAAAGATCGTATTCCAGGCGCACGCTCATCGAAGATCCCTCATGGAGTCGCGTGTAAACCGTCTGGGGCCGGCGCTGAAACTGGCCCCGCTGCCGCCCATTGGCGCGCTCGGATCGTCGGGCAGCAACCGGATCTTGCCCTCCGCCACCCGTGTCAGGTAGGTTACAGCGTCCTGGTAACGACGCCGGCGCTCATCCGTGACCACGGTCTCCACCGACCCCTTGTAAAGTGCGATGTCCACGGCCAGGAAGGTGAGAATTCTGGGCGGGTCGGCCAAAGGCAGGTTGTAACGCCCGGCCAGGTAGCCGTCGATCTCATCAGATGCATCGGCCAGGGCCGCGTCCACCGCGTCCTCGTCAACGGCCCCGTCGTTGTCGCGGTCGAAGGCGATGGTCAATATCTCCTCGCCGTAGCGGTCGATGATGTCCTGTTGGGTGGCGTAGGCCATGGGTTACTCCGATTTTTCCCTTTTTTCCTTACTGGCGTCGAGAATGGCCTTAAGCTCGGCTTTTTTCGCTGTGGCCGGGTAGTCGACCTTCATCTCGTCGAGCAGATCCTTGATGTCCTGGACGGTCATTTCCTGCTCTTGGACGATTTCCACCGCCAGCAAGGGCTCGGCCTGGAGTTTTTCAATTTGTTCATCACTGAAGGTGCCGTCCGGATGTTCCGTGGCCTCCTTGGGATGCGCCATCCCGCAGCGCCTGAATCCGTCCCGCATTGCCGTGATTCTGATCATGGGTTATGCCTTTCCCGTAGGAACAAAAAATGTTCCGTCCCTACGTGCGATAAAATTGATCATCCCTGTCCGGTTGAACCGTAGCTCATCTGCCACAGCCCATACCCGCCGTTCCCGGAAGACTCCGCACCGAACTTGTACTCACCGCGATCGAACACATTGTCGCTGTCCATGTTCGTCTGCTGAACGAACACAGGCGCCTTACGCCGTTGGAAAATGTATGGCTTTATGGGACGGTTGGTAACGTGCAGGAACCATGCGGTGGTGCTGGTCAGCCATGGATTGACCAGCAGCTTGGCCGTGCCCTTGTACGGGTTGGGTGTATCGTCGGCCAGCTTGTCGTTTTCCATCAGCATGCGACCCGTGGTCGCCAGGGCCGGGGGCACTTCGAGCGTGTCGGGGAGCAATCCCAATGGCCGGCCCTCGTCGTCTTTGAAGGACATGATTGCCAGGTGGGCCACACCGTAGCCGTCCGCCGCGGCGGCCTGGGTGGCGTTGGAAAGCACGGCTGTGCCCCTGTTGGAAACGCTCTGCTCCACGCCGTCGGCACCCTTGACCGGGTGGTCCGTGTCGTAGAAATACTGCCCGTCATAGCACAGACTGCTGAAAGCGTTGTTCTTCAGCGCGGCCACCAGCTCGTCAGGCCACTGCTTGGCTGAAAATCCGGCATCTTGAGCCATCGGTGCATAGATTCCAAGATTGTCAGTCTCGATATCGACCCGCCGCACGCCAACGGTCGCTTCCCATTCCTTGTTGACGATGGTGTATCCCTGGGCCGCCAGCGCCTTGACCACCTTGTCGCCGATCCACTCCCGCATCTTGGGGAAGCGGTCCAGCCAGGCATAGTCGTTTTGCACGCCGGTCGACGGAACCAACATCGCGGTCTGCGCCCAATTGGACGGGGCGCCGTCAAATGCCTTGTTGAAAGTGGTTTTCAAGTTAATAAACACCTGTGACAGATTTTCTCTATTGACCAGCATGTTTTATCTCCTTTTATCCATGATACTTCGAGTTGATGCGCCGTTGACGGCTATCGGATTTCGACCCACACGCCGTCCGTATCGATACCCATGCACACACCGGCCACGATGCTGTTGGTCGTGGCGGATGCCACGGTCTCGCTATCCTCCACGTAGACATTGGATCCTACTTGAGCCTGGGTTACAGCGGAGGTGGACGAGTTTTTGAATTTGAACACCTTTTTCCGGCGCACGCGGATAATCTTGTCGCCATCGGCGCCGGACGTATTGTCCACGGTCTCGTCGGCAACGCCGGCCACAACGATTGACGCCGTATCCGACGCCATGACCGCATACCCGTCAGCGTTGAGCGCCGCCATATTGCCGGCTTCGATTTCAGTCGCCGCCGCCAGTTTAAACGGCAGCAGCTGCCCGTCCTTGAAGTGTGTATTTCTCTCGGCCATGATTTCTCTCCTTGATTATTTTTGGTGCAACTATTTTCCGTAATTGGCGATATCCTCGGCGCTGTTGCCGAACATCTCCGCGATCATCTTTTGCTCGGTGTTCAGGGCCTTGCCATCCTCCGTCGGGGGACGCTTTCCGTCCAGCCCGGACGGATCGCCGATCACCGGCGCGGATTCCAGGAACTTCTTGAACTCGACAAGCCCGTTCTCCTGTCGGCACATGGCCGTGTAATAGTCCCTGGTGGCCGGGGTGATCTTGCCCGCCTTGAGCGCCGCGTCGACCGTTTCGGTGATCTCGCTTTCGAGAACTTCCTTTTCCTTGTCCGCCAGCGTTTTCTCCGCATTGGTGGCACGGGCCAGCGCAGCGTCGTAGTCTGCGCGCGGGACAAATTTGGCCAGGTCAGGCGTTTCGGCACGGTTGGTGGTGACTTCAAGATCGCTCTGCAGCTTTGATACGACATTGAGCGCCTGCTCTTCGGTGGCGTCCTCGGCAAGCCCCAGGGCCTTTAAAAGTCTCTTCCACATGGTGTTTTCCTCCTGTGTTTGCTGATGGTTTAACGCCTTCAGGCGCAAATTGGGTTTATTGGTCAACGCGACACTGGACAGCTTGCGGATGCGCAGCGTGTCCTTCTCGTATGCGAACGCCGGGCTGTAGTACCGGTACCGGCGGTTGGCAATGTGATCACGGCCTTCACCGTTCCATGAGACATGCCCCCAGATGGCGCCGTCACGCATTTCCAGCTGGTCGATCCATCCAACGGCCGGCGCTTCTTCTCCAATGGGTGCCTTGATCTCCGTGGCGTGCTCGATGTCGAAAACAATATCTCTCCCATCTGCGTTGAAGGCGGTCAGGATCGATTCCGGGACGTCGTTCAGCCACTGTCGGCCGTCGCGACCCCGCACCAGTCTGTCGGCAGGGATCAGCTCAAGCCATTCCGGAGGATCGCCGTCCGGGAGCTGAAAATTCAGCGCCACATGCTCGCACGCGTCAGAAATGCTTTCAGTGTTCAGCGCCATACTCATAAACCGTATTAAAACCATCTTTAAATTCCTCCACATTTAACGCTCGGGCCGTGGTGCGAGCCGTTAGGCGTAAATTTCGAGATCGTTCAATTTTGGGCTTCTCAGGCGCTCATCCGGTTTTGATAAAAAGCAATGTCTCTCTTCGCCACGGCGACGACTTCCCTGGGCATGCCGGCCATCTTCCCGGCCAGCACTTCTTCAAGGTTTTGCTTTCTGGCCTTGCCGGGGTTGGTGTCCCATCCCGGATCGATGCCTTCGGGCACCATTTCGGTGACGCCGGTGCGCTTGTTTTTCCAGGCCACATGGTGGATCGCTGGGGCCGTGGTCTTCACCGGGGTGGTCTTCTCTTCCCGATGTCCGGTGGGCAGCCCGGTATCCGAATCGATGACCTGGGCACGGTCTGGCGCTGGCGTGCCGTTTTTAACCAGCCGGTCATACTCCCGTTGGGTGACCTGTCGCACCCGGCACTTGCAGCCCCAGCCGTTGGGCGGCATGTGGGTGTCCCACCACGGATCGTCGACGGGCAGCAGCGTGCCGTGCCAGGCCACGTGCTCGGCGCGGTGTTCGCGGCTGGGGCCGAGTTCGTAGATCAGGTACGGCAGGGCCTTTTTGGTGCGCTGGGCGCGCTGCCACTGGCCGGCCGCGCGAGCCGTGCGCATGTTGGCCCGGTAGATGGTCTTCAACCGCCTGGGGCTGCCCAGTTGCACGCCCTTTATTTCTCCGGTGAGTGGATCCTCCATGATAGCTTTGCCCCACCATCCCAGGCGCTGCAGCTCCGGCGTCAGCTCCCTGGCGAACTGGCGGTAATTCCGCCCCTCGGCCAGGGCCTTGTCCAGGGCATCGCGGATGCTGTCCAGCACGTCGAGCTGGGTGGCCTTGGCCACGGTGAAGGCGTGGGCGTGCTCCTCGCGCCAGATGTCGCGCCAGTCGAATTCTGGTTTTGAAACCTTGGCCTTGAAATACTGCAGGGCGTCGGATGGTATAGGTCCGGGGCCTTTAATCAACATTCTCGGCCCCCTTCAGGCGTGCGCGGAACAGGGCCTCGGCCAGGCTGTCGACCAGCGATTCCGGATTCTGATTCTCAAAGATGCCGGCCAGGCGGGCCTGGAAATCGGCCGCGTCCGCCGATGCCTCCAGGGCCTCGCGGATTGGATCCACCAGGGGCCGCATGACAGGCTGCCATTCGTCCAGGGCCTCATCGGCGTACCGGTCGATATCATCCTCACGGTTTAAGGCGGCCCGCAGGGGTGACCGGATAGTCGCCCATAATGCACGGTTCAATGCCTCGGAGGCCGGCGTTGACCCACCCGGAGCGGTGAGGATTTCGGCATCGTCGTCCGGATCCGGCAGGCCCAGCTTGTCGCGGATCACGCTTTGTTCCACGCGCAGGCCCAGGGGCACCAGCTTGGCCAGGGAATCGGACAGGGCCACGACGTCTTCCTTCTCGGCCATGCGCAGCTGGACTTCCGGATAATTCTCCTGGGGGCCGAAGTTGAGATCAATGAACGGTTTGACCAGGTCGCGGCCCAGGGTCGCTTCCAATTGCTCGGCGTCGTCGTCGCGGATGTCCTCACGGACTTCCTTCTGGGCTTCCTCGTTGCCCAGTTTTCCAGGGGTTCCCTGGGTGGTGGCGGTCTGTCCCAGGATGCCGCGCGACACCTGGGCGTCCAGGTAGTCGGCCAAAAGTTGGAAGAAATCCGTGCTGCCGGCCTTGGCCGCCTCCACCAGTTCCACCTCCATGGAGGCCGGGAAGATGGCGGCGGCATCACTGCCCAGGTTGGCCACGGCCATGCGCAACACGGCCTTGTCATCCTCGCTGGCGCCGGCCTGGTATTTGCCCAGCCGCAGGGGCATGCCGAACACCTCGGCGAAGGCCAGCCAGTCCTTGATCGTGTACCCCTTGCACATCCAGGCCCAGGCCGCGATGCGGGCGATGCCGCCCCGGATGGGGATGCCGCTCTTGATGCGCGGGAGATGGCGGATGAACTTGTAGGCCGCCAGGTCGATGCCTTCGGCCATGTTTTCCTCGTCACGCAGGTGGATCTTGGACAATGACACGTGGTCGAAGAGAAAAAAGTGCGGGTCGCGCCATTCATATCCGGCCGGCGTCCAGCGCTTGCCGCTGCGGTCCCACATGATTTCGCAGACGGAAAAACCCTTGCCCAGGGCGTCCAGCATGTCCTTGAGCAGGTTGCGGAACCCCGGTTTTCTCACGATGTCCCTAACCGCGTCGGCCATCTCCACGTCCTTGGACGCGTCGCTGTATGATTCTACCGTGATCGGCAGCCGGGACACGGCCAGCTTGCGCTTGGACAGCTCACAGGCGTAGTGCAGGTCCCGCTCTTCCATTTCCTCGGCCAGGGTCAGGTAGGTGTCGTGGTCGCCGTCGGCTGCATTGCGCAGAACGGTTGCCAGCATGGTAGGCGTGAGCCCGCCGGCCACGGTTTCGTTCCAGATCGTGCGCACGCCGGTCAGTGTCGGCGCCGCATGCTCGCGGGTCAGATCCTGCGTTTTGATCGGCCGGCCGTATGCGTCATATAGAGGCATCACCACAATCCTTTCCCCATGCCGAGCCCGGCCGTGGCCCGCACCGGACGGTCATTGTGGTTTCTGAGATGTCGGCCGACGGGTTCGTAGGCGTATTCGGCGACCAGGTTGCACGCGGCAAATTCTCCCAGCACCAGGGCGATGGCAAAGTCACCGTGGCGGTACAGATCCGGGTCTTTGAGATCCTTGCGCTGCACCTTCGGAATCATGGGAATGCCGTCAATGGACTCCACGGCGCGCAGGTCGGATTCCAGGCTGGCGTCGCGTGGCAGGTCGTAGATGCCGTCCTCGAACCCCTTGGTCATCTTGGGCATCCATTCCCCGTACCATTTACGAGAAAGGTCGATCTGGTGGATCATGGTCAGCCCGAACCTGTCGGCGGTCAGTTCGGCCAGCCCTAAACCCGGACCGGTGGCATCTAACGCAGCCCCGCAGAATCGCGGCAGGGCTTCGATTAGCCACCACAGAACCTGCATCTGCTGGCTGATGGGCGTGTTCTGCATTTCGACCACGAACGGCATCCGACGCATAAGCGTCTGGGTGATGCCGATCGGTGCGATCACCGAGAAATGACGATGGCGGGCGAAATCCATTCCGGCCACATGGCGCAGCTTGTCGTCGAGTGTGCCGGACAGCGGTACGAGGTTGGCGTCGATCCAGTCCTGTCCCCAGCGTTTGCGCTCGGCGTCATGCATCTCCACGAATTCATCCGGCAGGGCAAGGCGCAGCACCGGCCGGACATCGGGCATGGCCCTGTCGATCCATACACCGGGTATGCAAAGGCCGCCCGAGTCGCGAGGAATGGCGTCCAGTTCCTCGCGCATGGCTGCGGTGCGCGGTCCGTAGGCGTTCCGGATGCGGTTATACCACTTCTTTTTCCCCTCAACTGTGGCCGTCTCGCCCTTCATCATACAAACCCGCTCATACAGGCCGTTGGTCACGGCGTCATCGAAGGTCACCTTAAACACCACGGCCTCGGAACGGTCGCCATACATGCCGTTATTGATGTCGCGGATGAATTGGTTGAATGGGTTTGACTTGCCATTGTGCGTGGAGATTACGGCGATCTCGCCGCCCCATATCAACAGCGCCGTGGCCGCGTCCAGAACGCCCTGTACGTCGGCATGAAAGGCGGCCTCGTCGATACGGACCTTCCCCTGCAGGCCGCGAATGTTTGCCGGGCGGGAAGACAGGGCCACGGCTTGGAAGCCGGCGGCGGTGCGGATGCGATAGGCGGCGATGTGCCTGGTGTTTCCCTTTTCATCCTGATCTTCGAAGAGAAACTCCTCGATCCCGGAAACGCCCATTTTCTGGGCCTGGGCGATCACTCGTTGAAATTTTGCGATATAGCCGATGTATTCAAGGCCCT
>CAJXSB010000060.1 GCA_913060435.1 uncultured Desulfococcus sp. | reverse complement strand
TGCGGTGGTCCTCTTCAGCACCGTTGCGGTGCAGACCGGCATGCCGTTTCATGCCTCCATTGCCGCGGCCAAGGGGGCGGTGGAGGGGCTGACGCGATCCCTTGCCGCCGAGCTGGCGCCCCGCATCCGGGTCAATGCCGTGGCGCCCTCCCTCACCGACACCCCCCTGGCGAAACAGCTCCTTGCAGACGACGCCAAGCGAAAGGCCGCCGGAGCCCGCCACCCCCTCCGGCGGGTCGGATCGCCGGAGGACCTGGCGTCGGCGGTCCTTTTCCTGCTGGGGGATTCGGCCGCCTGGATCACCGGGCAGATCCTCGCAGTGGATGGCGGTATGGGTGCCCTGCGGCTTTTCCAGTAATATCAACCATAGGCGTGCAGGAGCTTTTATGAAATCCATGGGCGTAAAACTGGCGGTGGCGGCGGTCGTCGGCGCAGCCGTTCTCGTCGGCTGGATGATCGTCGACCGTCTTCAGGCGCCCGGGGCGCCTGGGGCGAACAGCGGCGGTCCGGTGCCTGCCCCGGTCGAGGTGGCGGAGATTCGCCGCGAACCCATCGCGCTGCGCCGGACCTTCAGCGGGGCCCTCGAGGCGCCGGCCAGGTTTGTGGTCGCCCCCAAGGTGAGCGGTCGGATCGTTTCGGTCTACGCGGATCTTGCCGATGCTGTCCAGCGGGGCCAGGTTGTCGCAGCCCTGGACGACGACGAATACGTCCAGGCCGCGGCACAGGCACGGGCCGACCTGGCGGTGGCCCGTGCCACGCGCACCGAGGCGAAAAGCGCACTGGAGATCGCGGAACGGGAGCTCGCCCGCACCCAGACCCTCCGGAAGCGGGGCGTGATGTCGGACGCCCAGATGGACACGGCCCGGGCAAACCAGCTGGCGAAGCAGGCCCAGCTCGAGGTGGCCCGGGCCCGCGTCACCAGGGCCGAGGCGTCCCTGGCGGCGGCCAACATCCGGCTCGGCTACACCCGGGTGACGGCGGACTGGGCCGGCGAAGACCGAGCGAGGATCGTTGCCGAACGCTTTGTGGACGAGGGCGACACCGTTTCCGCCAACACGCCGCTGATGTCCATCGTCGACCTCGACCCGATCACCGGGGTGATTTTCGTCACGGAAACGGACTATGCCCGACTCCAGCCCGGCCAGTCCGTCTCCCTGACGACCGACGCCTACCCCGGCGAACGCTTTGCCGCCCGGATCGACCGCATCGCCCCGATCTTCCGGGAGGCGACGCGGCAGGCAAAGGTCGAGCTGACCGCCGAAAATCCCAAGCATCGGCTCAAGCCCGGGATGTTCATCCGCGCCACAGTGGTGCTCGACCGCGTGGCTGACGCGGTCGTCGTGCCGGCGCAGGCCCTGACCGTTCGGAATGACCAGGCCGGTGTCTTCGTGGTCAGCGCCGACGGGCGGTCGGTGTCATGGCGCCCCGTCACGATGGGCATTCGCGAGGGGGGACGGGTCCAGGTCGACGGGGAGGGCCTTGACGGGAGGGTGGTCACCCTCGGCCAGCAGCTCCTCGACGACGGCGCCCTTGTGGCGATTCCCGACGGAAGCGACGAGGCCGGCGCCGGATGAATCTGCCGAAGTTCAGCGTGGAGCGGCCGATCCTCACCACCATGGTGACCCTCATCATCGTCATCGTTGGGGCGGTATCGCTGAGCCGCCTGCAGATCGACCTCCTGCCCAACATCGAGCTGCCCACCATCTCGATCCGGACGGGGTACGCGGGGGCGAGCCCCGAGGTGATGGAGCGGCTGGTGACCCAGATCGTCGAAGAGATCGTCGCAACGGTGCCGGGCGTTTCCGACATGACCTCGACATCCGCCGAAGGCAGCAGCATCGTCCGGGTCCGCTTTGCGTGGGGCACGGATATCGACGCCGCGGCCCTCGATGTCCAGGCCAAGCTCGAGGATGAGATCAACGAGCTGCCCGACGACATCGTCCGGCCCCGGGTCAGCAAATTTGATGTTGCCAGCTATCCTGTCGTGATCCTCGGCGTCTCGAGCAGCCTCGACCCGGTGGAGCTCACGCAGCTCATCGAGGACCAGGTCCGGTACCGCTTCGGGCGCATACCCGGCGTGGCCCAGGTGGACCTCTGGGGCGAGTTCGCCCGGGAGGTCCGCATCGAGCTGGATCCGGAGCGTATCAAGGCCCTGGGACTCCCCCTCGACCGGATCATCGACGCTGTCGAGGATGCCAACATCGACCTGCCGGCGGGCCGGATCGAGGAGGGGCGATACGAGGTCACCCTCCGGGCCCCCGCTGAATTCACCAGCCTCGACCAGATCCGCAGCACCGTGGTATACCGGCAGGGCGGCGCCGTGGTGACCCTCGGCCAGGTCGCCGATGTCCGGGACACCTATCAGAAAAAGACGCGGATCGTCCGGGTCAATGGCGAGCGGGGGCTCCGGGTGGCCATCCGGAAGCAGGCCGAGGCCAACACGGTCGAGGTGGCCAGACGCGTGCTGGCCGAGACGGCCGAAATCAACCAGGCCTACCCCCAGGTCAATATCATCGCGGTGATCAACCAGGGCAACTTCATCGAGCGGTCCATCGCCAATGTCGCCCGTTCGGTGCTCTACGGCGGGGGGCTGGCGGTGGCGGTGCTTCTTTTCTTTCTGCGCAACCTCCGGAGCACGCTGGTCATTTCACTGGCCATCCCCATATCGGTCATCGCCACCTTCGCACTGATCTACTTCGGCGGCTTCACCCTCAACCTGATGACCCTGGGCGGACTGGCGCTGGGGGTCGGGATGATGGTGGACAGCTCCGTGGTGGTCCTGGAGAATATCGTCCGGCGCGCGGGCGAGGACGGAGAGGCGCCGGAGGCGGCGGCGGTCCACGGCGCCGTAGAGGTCGGCAGGGCCATCGTGGCCGGCACCATCACCACCCTCGTGGTCTTCCTGCCGCTGGCCTTTGTCCGCGGGGTGCCGGGCATCCTGTTCCAGGAGCTGGCCTATGTGATCATCTTTTCGCTGGTCTGCGCCCTGCTGGTCTCCCTCAGCCTGTCGCCGATGCTCGCCTCCAGGTTCCTCCGGTCGTCCGAAGCGCAGCGCCGGGGCCGGCCGGCCTGGCTTCAACGGTGGGCGGCCGCATCGGACGCCCTCTTCGAGGGTCTCAACAGCGGCTATCGCAGCCTCATCCAGCGGGTCCTGGACCACCGGGTCATGACCGTTGCGGGCGCTGCGGCGGTCCTTGGCGCCAGCCTCCTCCTGCTGCCCATGATCGGGACCGAGTTCCTCCCGCCCAGCGACGAGGGGGAGGTGCGGATCACCGGGGAGATGGAGATCGGCATTCGGCTCGACCTGCTCGACCGGCAGGTCCGGCGCATGGAAGAGATCGTCTACAGGGTCGTGCCCGAGACCGTCTCTTCGGTGGTGAGCCTCGGATCGACCGGCTGGCGCCCCGGCGGGGGCTCCGAGGGGTCGATCCGCCTTTCGCTGCTCCCGGCCGCCCGGCGGGAGCGATCCAACGTGGTGATTGCCGATGACCTGCGGGGCCGCCTGACCGGCCGAATCCCCGGCATGACGGTCCGCACCCAGGCCCCCCAGGGACAGTTCCTGCTGGAGCGGCTGCTGGGGGGCGACCAGGGCCTGACCATCGAGATCCGCGGGTTTGATCTGGAGATCCTGGCGGCCTTGACCGGCAAGGCCATGGCGGCGGTCGCGGATGTCCAGGGGATCGCGGACCTCGATGCCAGCCAGGAGGCGGGCGTGCCCCAGCAGGAGATCCTTGTCGACCGCGCCAAGGCTGCCGATCTCGGCCTGAGCGTCCGGGATGTTGCCGAGGTGCTGGAAACCGCGGTGGCCGGCCGCCGCGCCGGCGAGTATCGGACCGGCGGCAATGCCTACCGTATCTTCGTCCAGCTCCGGGATGCCGAGAAGCGGTCCCTGGATGAACTCCTCGATTTTACGCTGGCCACGGCTTCCGGCGAACCGGTCGCCCTTCGGAATGTCGTCACGACGCGCCGGAGCCGCGGCCCGGTGCTCATCGACCGGAAGGATCAGCAGCGGATTTCGACCGTCCGGGCCAATGTCGTGGACCGGGACCTGGGTTCGGCGGCGCGGGCGGTGCAGGCCCGGCTCGACCGGATTCCGCGCCCCGTGGGGTACGACCTCCAGGTGGCCGGCACCTTCGAGGAGCAGCAGAAGGCGTTCCGCGAGCTCTCTCTCTCCCTCGGCCTGGCGCTGGTCTTTGTCTACATGGTCCTGGCCTGCCAATACGAGTCGCTCCGGGACCCCCTCATCGTGATGACGTCGGTGCCGCTGGCGGCCATCGGGGTGCTGGTGACGCTCTTCCTGACCGAAACGACACTCAACCTCCAGTCGACCATCGGCTGCATCATGCTCGGGGGCATCGTCGTCAACAACGCGATCCTGCTGGTGGACCAGGCGTCCCGGCTTGCCGGCAAGGGGTTGAGCGTCCGGGAGGCCGTGGCCGAGGCCGGCCGGCGGCGGCTCCGGCCGATTCTCATGACGACGCTGACGACCATCCTCGCCCTGCTGCCGCTGGCCTTCGGCATCGGCGAAGGCGCCGACGCCCAGGCGCCGCTGGCCCGGGCTGTCGTCGGCGGCCTCGCCGGATCGACCCTGATTACGCTGGTACTGATCCCGGCGGTCTATTCCCTTTTCCACCCAGAATCCAAAGGACGTGACGATTGACGCGGTGCTTCCTGCGCAGATGGCTGGTGCCGGTGGCGGCGGCCGCCCTGATCGCCGGGTGCATCCCTCCGGATCGCTGGCCGGTGTTTGCGCCTGATTTCGAAACGCGCCTCCAGCGGGACGGCGAGAAACCGGCCGTGGTTCCGGAGGTCCTGAAACCCCGCGTCGAACCGGAGGCCTCGGCTGCCGTGCCGGAAGAGGGCCCCCTCGACCTGACCGTGGCCCAGGCGCTGGTGCTCGCCCTTGCCAACAACCGCGATCTCCGTGTGCAGCAGCTCAACCCGGTGATCGCCGGGACCCTCGCGGAGATCGAGCGCGGGGTCTATGATCCCGAGGTCTTTGCTGAATTCGAATACGACGAAGAGGAGACCAGCGAAACCTCCAGGTCGACCGGCGAACAGTTCGGCGTGGAGGGGCGGGACACCGCCGCCATTGCAGGGATCCGCCAGGAGCTGCCGTCGGGGACCCGCCTGGAGGCGAGCGTCTCCCAGGAGCGGAGCGTCTCCAGCCGTACGCCCGAGCAGCAGGTCGCCCGCCTCGGGTTGAGCGTTACCCAGTCGCTGCTGCGGGGGTTCGGGTCTGCCGTGAATCTGGTCAGCATCCGCCAGGCCGAGCTCGACGCCGTTGCCAGCATCTACGAGCTGCGGGGATTTACCGAGGCCCTGGTGGCCGATACCGAGATTGCCTACTGGCGCCTTGCCCTGGCCGGGAAGGAGATCGCCATCTTCGAGCAGGCCCTGGCCGTGGCCCGGCAGCAGCGCCATGACGTCGAACAGCGGATCGCGGTGGGGATCCTCCCGGAGATCGAGGCGCCGGCGGCCCGCGCCGAGGTCGCCCGAAGGGAGCAGGCCCTGATCGACGCCCGCAGCCAGCTGGAGGATCGACGCCTGCGGCTGCTGCGGCGCCTCGACCCCGATCCTGCAGGTCTGCTGGACCGGGCCATCAACACCGCCAGTGAACCGTCGATTCTCCCCGACCCCATCTCCGATCTTCCCGACCGCATCCGCCTCGCCGAGAAGCTGCGGCCCGACCTCAACGAGGCCCGCCTCCGACTGGCGCAGGATCGCCTCGAAACCATCGTCACGCGGAATGGGCTCCTGCCGCGGCTCGACCTGTTCGTGGTTCTCGGGAAAACCGGCTTCGCAGACACCTTCCCTGATTCCTTTCGGGAGCTCGACGGGCCGACCTATGACGCTGCGGCGGGCATCCGCCTGAGCCAGTACCTCGGCAACCGCACGGCACGGGCGCGGGATGTCGCCGCCCGGGCGACCTGGCGGCAGTCGGCCGAAGCCGTGGAGAACCTCCGGCAGATGGTCCGCCTCGACGTCCGCCTTGCCGCCAACGAGGTGGAGCGCACCCGCCAGTTGATTTCGGCGTCCCGGGTGACCCGGGAACTCGAGGAGCAGACGCTGCGGGCCGAAAAGGAGATGTATGACGTGGGGTCGAGCACCACGCTCCAGGTGGCCCAGGCCCAGCGGGACCTTCTTTTCAGCCAGATCGCCGAGGTGAGGAGCGTCGTCGACTACCGCATCGCGCTGGTCCGGCTCCTCCTCGCCGAAGGCAGCCTGCTGGAGCGCCGGGGGGTGCGGCTGGCCGGGGCGGATGACGCTCAAAAACTATGGGATTGATAGCGCGTCGATCCACGTCGCTGTCAGGCGTGGATGCCGTAAAAGAAATAGAGGATCGTCATGACCACCGCGATGAAGATCAGGGTCATGCCGGTGCCGGCCCGGACATAGTCCCTGACGCGGTACCCGCCCGGCTTCATGATCAGGGCGTTGACCTGGTGGGTCGGCAGAATGAAGGTGTTGGAGGCGGCGACGGCCACCAGGAGGGCCGCCATTCTTGGGTCGGCACCACACTGGAGGGCCATGTTCATGGCCAGGGGCACCATCAGGACGACGGCGCCGACGTTGGAGGTCACCAGGGTAAAAAAGGAGGTCAGCAGGCCGATGAGCAGAAACATGACCAGCGGTGTAAGCCATCCCTCCATGGCATGGGTGATGACGTTGGAGAGATACATGGCCGCGCCGGTCTTCTCGAAGGCCAGCCCGAGGGGAATCAGGCCCGCCAGCAGGAAGACGGTCATCCAGTCGACCCCCCGGTAGGCTTCGTCGATGGAGAGGACCCCGGTCAGGATCATGCCTACGGCGCCGGTGAGCAGGGCGATGGAGAGCTGGATCTTCAGCCCGAGCGCGAGGAAGAGGGCAAGGGACAGGCAGGCGACGGCGAATCCGGCTTTTTCCGGGTGCATGATTTCGCCGCGGATATGCTCGGTAAAGGCCAGGTCCGGCTTTCGCTGGAGGATGTGGAATTTTTCCCACTCCCCCTGGAGGAGAAAGGCGTCTCCGGGCTGAATCCGGGTTTCGGAGATGTCTTCGAGGAGCACCTGGTTCTTCCGATAGAGGGCGAGGGGGTTCACCTGGTACCGCTTCCGGAAATAGACCTCGTGCAGGGTCTTTCCCACCAGCTCCGAGCGGGGCGTGATAATGGCCTCGGCAACGCCGGACACGTCGGGGCTCAGAACCTCGTTGAGCTTGTCCAGGTCGTCCTGGAGCGTCCATCCCATGTCCCGGGCGAGGGTCTCCACATGCTCCCGGTTGCTGATGACCCCGACCACGTCCCCGGGTTCAATGATATCGGCCCGGGAGGGTACGGTCACCTTGGTGCGCCCCTCCCGCTTGCAGATGCAGATGACGGTGGTGTGGTAGCGGGGCCGGATGCCGAGCTCGTCGAGGCGCCGGACCTGGAAAGTGCCGGGGACCTGGAGTTCGTAGGCCCGCCGGATCTCTTGGCCGTAGGCGCACTCGAGATCATCTTTCAGGATGCAGGCGTCGTCGTCCATGCAGGTGACATCCGGCAGGACGGCCCTGCCGAAAACGATGAAATAGAGAATCGCCGATGTCACCAGCGCGATGCCGATGGGGGCTACGCTGAAGAGCCCGAAGGGTTCAAAGGCCTTGCCTGCCAGCACCTCGGGGTGGTTGGCCCACCAGGAAACCATTAGGTCGTTGAGGAGGATCAGCGGGCTGGAGCCCACCAGAGTGATGCAGCCGCCGATAACCGCGCAGTAGCCCATGGGGATGAGGATCCTCGACACAGGGACCTTGAGCTGCCGGCAGATTCGGTTGGTCGCCGGAAGAAAGAGCGCCGCTGCCCCGATGTTCTGCATGAAGCTCGAAATGAAGGCCACGGTTCCGGCGATCAGGGCCATGATCCGGCGCTCGCTCCGGCCGGCGAGCCGAATGATGTGGCGGGCGAAAAGATTCATGACGCCGGTCCGGTCGAGCCCCTCGCCGATGATGATGACCGCGATGATCGAGACGACGGCATTGGAGCTGAGCCCGCTGACGGCCAGGGCGGGCGAGATGACGCCCGAGAGCGGCAGGAGGATCATCATAAGGAGGCCGACCACGTCGACGCGCACGATTTCGAAGACGAACAGGCTGGTGACAAAAACCAGGAAGCCGAAGACGATGATCATCTCCGATGTTATCTCTATGGGGAGTGCCATGGCATCCTCAACCTGCGGTGCATCAGCAGCCGGGCACCGCGAGCGAATCTCCTTTCCAATATGTCATATTTGCGGGGCGAGGTCAAAACAAACCGATGCTGTCCCATGTCCCGGGCATCAGGCGCGGGAAACCGAAAAGCGGGGCTGGGGGGCGTCGGCTTGATTTCGACTATTTGGGGCCCTGATTCTGGGTGAGATTCAGAAACGGCAGGGGGTTTGCCGCATTGGGGTCCAGGATGATCATATGGTTCCCGTTCTGGAGCTCCTTGAGCACCTTCATGCTCTCCAGCTTGATATAGCCGTCCAGGGAGACGGCCGAGATGATCTCCTTCTTGGCTTCGGCCTCGGCCCTGGCCTCTACCAGGAGGGCCTGGGCGTCGATCTTCGCCGCCTCCAGCCGGGCGTTGGCGCTGATCAGCATGACCTCCTTTTTCTTGTTCGCCTCGATCAGCTGCGCACGCTTGTCGGCCTCGGCCTGGGCCTCCTTCCGCTCCTGGTCGACCTTGAATTTTTTCAGCTCCTCCTTCGCTTTTTCCGCGGCCTGGGCGGCCTCCTTCTTCCGGAGCACGGCGGTGGTGATGATCTTGGGAAGCACGACATCCCGGATGAGCAGCTTTTCGATTTTGATCCCTTTATCCGCCAGCCCTGTCAGGCTGGTCAGGAGGTCGACCTGGATGCGCTGCTGGACCACATGGTCGTAGAACATTTCCGCGGTGTCGACGCTCTTTCCGATCTCCCGCATCTGGCTTCTCAGCAGGGGGATCATGTGGACGTTGAGCACCTCTTCGGGCGTGCCCGTCTCCTTCAGCATGGAGGGCGCCTTCTCCTTGATCAGCCGGTACTGGATCGAGAGATCGAATTTGGTGATGAGCTGATCCCGGCTCGGCACCCCCATGGACTCCTTGTGGGTCTTCTGCCGGGCGTCGAAGAGCGTAACCTTCATGAACGGGTTGATGAGGTGGATCCCCTCGGAAAAGGTTTCCGGCTGGACTTTGCCGAAGATGGTCCCGACGCCGACATGCCCGGCGGGAATCGTTGTGAAGCAGTTGAGGATGACAAGGGCCGCGATGAATATGCCGCCGCCTGCAACAGCGATTCTTTTTCCGATCTTTCCGGCTTTCTGTACGATTTCGTCCGTCATGGCAGTCTCCTTTTCACCGCGATATTCCGCCTGGTTTCAACATCAGAAGTGAAGCGCCGACGCGGGCCGGGCGGCATTGCCCGGAGGGAGGCCGAAACCAGCGCTGAAGGCCGGCGGACCGCCACCGTACACCAGGGCCGGCCACCGGATATGTCCATGCAGCATACCAGGGTGCCGGCGGCGGAAGATAGGAGAAATACCGCCGTTATCGGGTGAATTTTCAACGTTCGGACCCGCCGGGGATCCGGACCAGAGGTTGCTGCGCCGGGGCGGCCGGGATGACACCGCCGTCACGGGCGCGGGTTTCAGGCCGGCGGCGGAATCTCTTTGATCAGGCGGTGGATGAAGCGAAGCTTCTCCCGGGCGGGGGGCGGCAGGACGAAGGGGTAGAGGTCGGGCTGGCCCATGCTGCGATTGAGGCTGTTGACCGCGAGCGTCAGCGGGATGCCGGCGGCGATGATGGCGTCAAAGTCGGGCTGTCGGTAGGGGTCGAAGTCCGCCTGCATGCAGAAGGCCTCCGCACCGTCGCGGCGGGGCCTGAGGCGGAAGCCGAAGGCATAGGCCGTCTCGAGGGTGTCGACGATATGGAAATAATGGGCCCATGTTTCCGCCCAATCCTCCCATGGGTGGGATGCGGCATAGGCCGTGAGGAAGCGCTCCGGCCAGTCGGGCGGCGGACCATCATCGTAGTACTGCTGGAGGGCGGCGGCGTAGTCGGTGCGCTCGTCGCCGAAAAGGCCGCGAAAGGCGGTGAGGGTGTCCGGAGCGGACCTGACGAGGCGCTCCCAATAATAGTGCCCGATTTCGTGGCGGAAATGGCCGATCAGGGTCCGGTAGGGCTCGGCCATTCGCGTCCGGGTCCACTCCCGGTGGGCGGGGTCCGCCTCGGCGATGTTGATGGTGATGCATCCCCGGGTGTGTCCGGTGGAAATGCCGGGGACATTCGGAGGCGCGCCTTCGTCGGACAGGAAATCGAAGGCGAGGCCGGTCGCCGGGGCCTCGGCTTTGTTCTGCAGCGGGAGGCCGAAGCGATGGATGCTGTAGATGAGCCGGTGCTTGGCTGCTTCGATGTTCTGCCATGCCGCCACATTCCCGGGATCCCCCAGGTTGGGAATCGTCCGGTTGAGTTCGCAGGCGGAGCAGAGTGTTTTTTCCCCGGCCGCGGGAATGAGCCAGTTGCAGACGCCGCTGTCGTGGTTCCGGCAGTAGTGAAAGCGCTGTCCGGTGCCTTCCACGGCCGTCCAGGCATCGCCGTCTTTCTCCAGGGCGACCAGCACCTGTTCGCTGCTGAGATACCCCAGGGGCGCGCTGCAATTCTCGCAGACCGTATTTTCAAAAAAAACCGGATGAAGACATTTGCTGCATTGGAAAAATTTCATGCCCTTCCCTTCCCGATATGGGGATATCGAACCGAATCTCCCATAAAGGCCGGTGCCGATGATGCTCGGGCCCTGTCAGGCCCGAATGTCCACATGAAAGAAGCCCTGCTGGTAAGAATAGGTTACATTGTAACCCAACTCCCGCAGCGTCTGCATCATAACGAAGTTCCGGGAGGCCATCATCCCGGTGAACCGGGAAATGCCACAGTCCTTCGCGATGCCGACGATTCCGGCCAGCAGCGACTTGCCCAGGCCGAAGTGTTGCCAGTCATCGCGGACCGCTACACCGAGGTCGGCGGTGTCTCCATCCGGATCCTGGCCGTAGCGTCCAACACCAATGATGGCGTTTTTCCCATCCTCTTCGATCACAGCGACGAGAGCGGCCGCAGAGTGGTAGTCGACGTGGGTGAACCGGTGCACCATATCTTCCGGGAAAGCATGAAGCTGTCTCAGAAACCGCAGATAAATCGACTGCGGCGACATTCTGTGGAACAGATCGACGATCAAGGGTCCGTCTGTCGGGAGAATCGGCCGGAGAAACACCTCCTGGCCCCCCTTGAGCGCAAGCTGGCGCTCATATCGGACGGGATAACCCTGGGGCGCTGGCGGCGGGAACTGGATGGCTTTTTCCTTGGTCATATCGCTCCTGGCGTCGGTAACGGTGTCGTGTTTCCCGGTGGCCGGTTCGGGTATTACGCGTGTCGCTGTTCAGTCATGGCCCGCATCGGGCATAAACCATTCTTTTTTCCGATAGACCAGGTCCTGGCTCTTGGCGACGAGGGCTCCGGTCCTGTCATTCCGAATGGTGATGTCATAGAGAGCGACGGGGCCGGTGGCGCTCTGTTCGACGGCCTCGGCGACGAGCCGGTCGCCTGCGGTCGTCGCCTTGAGGAAGTTGATGGCGACGTTCAGGGCCACCGCCGTCTGACCGTGGGAGTTGCTCGCTGCAGCGAAGGCCATGTCGCCCAGGGCAAAGACCACACCGCCGTGGGTGCTGCCGTGGAAATTGAGCATGTCGCCGGTGACCGTGAGGGTCACCCGGCTGTGGCCCGGCTTCAGGATTTCGACACTTGCCCCTAGGAACCGGGCAAATGGATCCCGCTGGATGTGGTCGTTGATGGCATTGGCTCTCGCTTCGTTCATGAACACTTCCCTTCCCATTCCCGCTGCTGCCAGATCTGGCGGCAGCCGGCGCGTGTGATGAAAAGGCGCCGCGGAGTTCGTCTGCTACGGGGCGCCGCCCCCTTTCCGCCTATTGTTCACCCAGTCCGGCACCCGAACGCTCTCCTTGGCCAGTCGATCCATGGGGATGAAGGCCTTGATGTCGATGACGGGGGTCTGGTCGTAGGCGTCGATTTCGTCGATGCGGATCACATTGCCGTCGATGGCCGTGATTCGGCAGTGGGTGATGGCGATGAGGTTGGGCCGGCACGGGGAGTGGGTGGCGAACACCCCGGTCAGCGGGTTGGTGGGGTCTTTTCGGGGGCGAACCTTCAGGATGCCGCGCTTTTTCGCGGTGTCGTTCTGGTGGAACCAGTAGAGCACCGTGATGTGGGAAAATCCGTCGAGGCCGTCCAAGGCCTCCTGAAAAGCATCTTCGATCTCGATCCTCACGCCGCTGTCGTCCTTGTGAATTCTGCCGATGGGATAAACCTGATAGGATGCCGTCATGGTCCTTGCCTCGCACTCTCTTTTCGTTCGTTATTGGTCCTCTTCCACTTTTTCCAGCTCGTCGGTCTTCATGGTGAAGCTGTGCTCCTCTCCGGGAAATCGTCCGGTTCTGACGTCGTCGGCATAGACCGCGATGGCCGATGCGATGGCCTCGCTGATGTTGGCGTACTGCTTGACGAATTTGGGGGTAAACCGGTCGAAGAGGCCGACCATGTCATGGGTGACCAGCACCTGGCCGTCGCATTGGATGCCGGCGCCGATGCCGATGGTGGGGATCTCGACCGCCTCGGTGACCATCCGGGCGATGGGCGCGGGGATTGCTTCGAGGACCAGGGAGAAGCATCCCGCCGCCTCGAGGGCCCTGGCGTCGTCGATGAGGGCCCGGGCCGCGGCGGCGCTCTTGCCCTGAACCTTGAAGCCGCCCAGGGCCGAGGCGGTCTGGGGGGTCAGGCCGATGTGTCCCTGGACCGGTGTGCCGGAGCGGACGACGGCCGCCGCCACCGGGGCCATAGTCTTGCCGCCTTCGAGCTTGACGGCGTCGGCCCGGCCCTCCTTCATCATCCGGTTGGCGTTTTCGACGGCCTTCTCCACCGAGACATTATAGGATCCAAAGGGCATGTCGCCCACCACGAGGGCCCGCTCCGTCGCACGGCTCACCGCCTTGAGGTGGTGGATCATCTCGTCCATGGTCACCGATACGGTATCGGGGTAGCCGAGGACCACCATCCCCAGGGAGTCGCCCACGAGGATGATGTCGATGCCGCCCCGGTCCACGAGGAGCGCCCACGGGTAGTCGTAGGCGGTCAGCATGGTGATGGGGGGGCCGGTCTTCTTTCGAGCCTTGATGTCGACGATGGTGGTCTTTTGGGTCATGTCGCTCCTTTCGGGAAGATGGTTCCGGGGTATGCGCATCGAACCGGGTGCGGCCGCCTGCCGCGCCGGTCATTCGATCCGATGGGGGGCGGTGGCCTCCAGCGCCTCGATGATCTCCGAGAGGAAGCGGTTGCACGGCGTCGGAACGCCCAGCCGATCCCCGTTTTCGACGACGGCCCGGTTGATGACCCCCACCTCGGTCCGGGCGCCCTTCAGGACATCCTGAAGCATGCTGGCGCGGTTTTCGGCGGTCTTCCGGCAGACCAGCTTCACGCGGGCGAGGGGATCGTCATAGGGGAGATTGATGTGGAGCCGTTCGGCCACGGCCACGGCCTCTGCTACGGCCTGGGCCATGATGGCCTCGCATGGCGGGGCTTGGACCAGGGCGCCGTTGGGGACCCGCAGGATGGCGGCCAGGGCGTTGATGCCCACGTTGATGATGAGCTTGCCCCAGATGAGCGTATCGGGGTCCTCGGTCCGGTCGGTGTCGATGCCGGCGGCCCGGAAAGCGGAGACAACCGCCTGGATGCCCTGGGTGTCCGGTGCGGCGCCCGCCACAAAGGTGGGGCCTTCGCCGGCATGTCGGACATGCCCCGGGCCGATCATGGTGCCGCCGTGGGAGGTGACGCCCACGAGGGACCGTGACGTACCCAGCACCCGTGCGACTTCGTCCAGGTTGCCCAGGCCGTTCTGCAGGGTGATGGCCATGCCGCCGGGCTTCAGCAGCGTATCCGCCGTGAGGGCGGCCGCCCGGGTCTCCGGGGACTTGGTGAAGATGACGGCGAGGTCGAAGTCCGGGGCGAGGGTGGCTGGATCGCTGGTGCCGTGAAGCCGGAAGATCTCCCGGCTCCCGTCGTTCCGTTCGACCGTCAGGCCGTTTTCCATGATGGCGCGGATGTGTTCTTCGAAGGGGTCGACGAGCGCCACCTCCGATGCGTTGGAGAGCATGGCGCCGAAGATGGAGCCCATGGCCCCGGCGCCGACAATGGCGATTCTCATGGCGTTGATTTCCGTCTCTTCCATTGTTGTTGACAATGAGACCAGCGGTGCAGGGCGCAGCGCCCGTCCGACCTATATCCGGTGGAGCGTCAGTGGGGCCTCCGTCAGCGCTGCGTTGGCGGAAGCCAGCTTCTCTTCGCTGGCGATCACCGCCACGGCCTGGGGGGGGGCCTCCGGCCCAAAATAGCGGTCGGCGGCGGCCTGGATCTGCCGGCGGTCGAGGGCCAGAAGACGGGTCTTGAACCCCAGGCGCAGGTCGTCATTCAGCCCGACGAGCCGGCGGAGAAAGGCTTTTCGGGCGGCCGGACCCGGCGGGTCGGGCTTGTCGATCTCCGAGCAGACCTGGAGGATCGCCTCCTTGATGTCCTCGTCGGTGAATGTGCCGCTGCGAATGAACGGACCGGCCTGGTCGTATACCCGAAGGGTGTTGACGACGTGGGGGTCCCGGTAGGAGCCCAGGCAGAAGAGGCCGTCCTCGGGGTTGTAGATGGAAAAACCGCCGTATGCGCCGCCCTTCTCCCGGATTTCCCGGTGGAGGAAGAGGCTGCGGAGCATCTTGCCGATGACGGCCAGGGCCGGCGCGTCCGGGTGGCCCATGGAGACGGTTTCAAAGCTCCGGGCCACGAAGGAGACCGCTGTTCCCGTGCTCCATCCCTCCCGGGGGATTCCGGCTGCCGGCCGGATATCCGCGGGCGCATGGAATCCCCGGCCGCCGCCGTCCAGCCCATTGATGAGGCCGGCCACCGGCTCGACCGCGCCCTTGAGGGCATCATCCTCTCCCACCAGCGCAAGCTGGAGGTTGCCCCGGGTGAAGAGCCTGCGGCCGATGTCGATCAGGCGGCGGGAGAGGCCCGCCAGGCGGTCCTCCGTCAGGTCCTCGGTGATCTCCTTGAGGGTCTGCAATTGCTGCACCCCCTGCCACGCCTCGCCCAGCGTCCGGGCCACGGAGAAATTGCGCGAGGCCAGCGAGATGGCCAGGCTGTGACCGTTTCGGACGACCATCGACTCGAGGTTGGCCCGGTACTCCAGAAGCAGGGTCTTGAGGCGGTTCAGATCCGTGAAATTGAAGTCGTGGAGGAGCTCCGAGAGGATGTCGAACATCTGCGGCTGGTTGCGCACCAGGCATTTGCCCCCCATAGTGACGAAGGGGAGGCAGGTCCCCTTGCCGTCGTACTGGGTGCGGGTATGGGCGGAAAGCCCGACCCCGCCGGTGTAGATATCCATCCGTCGGGCCATGGCGGCGTAGTCCCTTCGGGCGGTGCCGACCTTGGGAAAGGCGTAGCAGAAAAACGGCACCAGCGGGACATCGGCCGCCGAAAGCCCCCCGATCCCCGATGCCGCCGTGAAGTAGAAGATGCCCGATGTCGCCTGGTCGTACCAGGTCGTCTCGCCCGGACCGTAGGGTGCGGCGGGGGCGACGGTGTGGACGACGGGGGGGATTTCATCGATCTCGAGGGTGGGCAGGACCGAGAGATCCTCCTGGGCTTCCTGGAGCGCCTCGAGGGCCTCCTGGTCGGCCTGGATGCGTGCGGTCTCCGCCGGTGTCAGGCGTTTTTGGATCTCTTCGAGCTCGGCGGCCGTTCGCGCCTCCTCCTCCCGGGCCATCTTCTGGTCCGGGGTCAGGGTGAAGCGTACCCGATGGGGGTTCTCGATCAGGAAGCGCCGGGTATAATCTTCGAAAATCCGTTCCGTGGCCAGTGCCGCCTTGAGGCGGGAGAGGTCTTCATCGAAGCGAAGGCTTCGAACCGGGTTGCCCCCGTGAAACCAGGGGCCGGAGAAGGCGAGAAAAAGCTTCAGACCGTAGGGATAGGGGGTGTTGGTGATCTCCTTCCGGTGGAATTCGAGCTGGTGGATCGCGGCCTCGACCAGCTCGCTGTCGATGCCGTCCCGTGCCAGGCCGTTTAGGACATCGAAGATAATCCGTTCGATGGCATCGGCATCGGAGGCCTTGACGTCCTTCAGGCCGCAGGCGAACATGGTGTCCCGGTTGTCGGCGTCAAAGCCGGTGCCGTCGGCCAGGGACGACCCGAGCCCGGCGTCGATGAGCGCCTTCCGCAGCGGCGAGGCCGCATTGCCCAGAAGGATCTCGCTCAGCAGGGAGAGAACCAGAACGTCGTAGGCCGACATGATGTCTGCCGTGAGCCA
>CAJXSB010000059.1 GCA_913060435.1 uncultured Desulfococcus sp. | reverse complement strand
GCCGACGTAGACGGCCCCGTTGGCGACCGCGGGCGTCCCGTGGATGCCCCGGGAGGTCGGGTCGACCGACGACTGCCAGACGACCTCGCCCGCGGGCGTCACCCGCCGGATCTCGCCGGCCCCCGGCAGGAAGACCAGGATGCTCCCCGCCTCGGAGGCAACGGCCTCCATCACCGCATTGGCCACCGGACCGGTGATCTGGCGGCCCTGCCCCCAGGGGCCCGTCGCTTTGGTTGCGTAGCGGGTCTCCACGGGAAAGCTCCTGCCCGAACAGGCGATCACCGCAGCATCCCCCATCAGGCGCGCCACCGGCTCGCCCGCCAGGGTCGCGGACATCACCAGGATGCGAAGGTCCTCCCGCAGCGCGCCCCGGCTCTCCAGGCAGAGGGCCAGGCCCAGGTCGGCCTGGAGGCTCCGTTCGTGAAACTCGTCGAAGACCACCAGGCCCACCCCGGAAAGTTCCGGGTCCCGCTGGATCCGGCGCGTCAGGATCCCCTCGGTCACCACCTCGATCCGGGTCGACGCCCCCACGCGGCTTTCCAGCCGCACCCGATACCCGACCGTTCCGCCCACCGCTTCGCCCAGCAGCGCCGCCATCCGCCGGGCCGCAGCCCGGGCCGCCAGGCGGCGGGGCTCCAGCATGACGATCTTCCGCCCGGCAAGCCACGGCGCGTCCAGCAGGGCCAGGGGCACGCAGGTGGTCTTCCCGGCCCCCGGGGGCGCGATCAAGACCGCACCCGTCCCATCTGAAAGCGCCTGCCGAACCTCGGGGATCACCGGCATCACCGGGAGGTCGTCTACCCCCTGCTGCCGCCATTTTTCCTCCTTGCCGGGGATGCGCTTCAACACCTTCTTCAAGGTTCTCCCTCCAATGATACCGGTTGACACCGCCGGCGCCGGCCTTTCGGCATATCCAGCACTCCAAAACGCAGGTTTTTCCGTGTTGCGGTGAAAAAGATTCTCCTTATGTTCAGGTTTGATCCATAGCCGTAATCAAAAGGAATATCAACATGAGCAGATTAGAAAAACCCGATCTGGAGCCCATCTTCTCCGCCCCTTCCGAAACGCAGGCAGGGTCATGGGGCCCGAAGATCTCTGTCGCCCCCCCCGCTGACGAAGCTCCCTGCTGAGGCCCTAGACCCGACCCCGAGGCCGGGGTCCATGAGCGGCCGGGGTATGCCATCGAGCCCTATGTGGACGGTTTCGTGGAGACGCCCGCGGGACCCGTGCCCCGGGTCATTACGGCGCTCTCCTTCCGGGACCGGGCCGGTGCCGCGAAGACCCGCCTCGGCATCGGCCGGTACGAGTACAAGGTGGTGCCGGGCCTCTACTGCGCGGGAATCCCCGGCCCCGAGGCGCCGGTGCTGGTGACCGCCAACTACAAGCTCACCTTCGACGCCCTGAGGAAGGAGCTCGGCGGCCTCGACGCCTGGATTCTGGCGGCCGACACCCGGGGCATCAACGTCTGGTGCGCCGCTGGCAAAGGGCTCTTCTCCACCGAAGAAGTGGTCCGCCGGATAGAACGATCCCGGCTCGCCGAGGTGGTCTCCCGCCGGGAACTGATCCTGCCACAGCTCTCGGCCACGGGGGTGGCCGCCCACCAGGTGAAGCGCGGCTGCGGATTCCGGGTCCTCTACGGGCCGGTGCGAGCCGCCGACATTCCTGCGTTTGTGCGTGCAGGAAACGCGGCCGATGATGCCATGCGCACGGTGACCTTCACCCTGTGGGAGCGGGCCGTGCTGGTGCCTGTGGAGATCCTGCTGCTGCGAAAGCCCCTGGCCGCCGCCGTTTTCGCGATCCTGCTCCTCTCGGGCATCGGACCGGGGTTCTTCTCGCCGGAAGCCGTTCTGACCAGGGGCATCCCCGCCGTCTGCACCACCCTCCTGGCGATCCTGAGCGGCACCGTGGCCGTGCCGCTGTTCCTGCCCCGGCTGCCCTGGCGGGAGTTCTGGATCGGCGGGGCCCTGGCGGGCATCCTGACAGGCATGGCGACCACGTGGCTGTTCCACGGCCGGGTGAGTCTCTGGGAATCTTTGGCGCTGGTGCTCTGGTCTGCAGCGTTGGCCTCCTACCTGGCCATGAACTTCACCGGATCGACGCCCTATACCTCCCCCTCGGGGGTGGAAAAGGAGATGCGACGGGCCATCCCGGTGCAGGCCGCCGGCGGGGTGCTGGCGGCCGTCCTATGGATTGCCGGGCCCTTTATGGGATAAGGCCAGTGGAAAATTAACGGGAAAAAGGATAGGAAGGTGAGTCGGATATGAAGGATTTTCGGTACATCGAGGGGGTCGCCACCTTGCGGCTCAATGCGGCCAAATGCATCGGTTGCGGCATGTGCGAGACGGTCTGCCCCCACCGGATCTTCCTGGTGCGGAAAAAAAAAGCGGCCATCGGCGACCTGGACGCCTGCATGGAGTGCGGGGCCTGCGCCCGGAACTGCCCCGCGGACGCCATCACGGTCACCCCGGGCGTGGGCTGCGCCGCCTACATCATTTCGGCATGGATCCACCAATTCACGGGGACTGGCGGGACGCGGTGCTGCTGAGCCTGGATCCCCCCTGCAGCCCATGATGCCAATCTATTTTCGAGGATTTCAGCCGGGTTTAAAAATTGGCGCTGCCGTGGTATTCGAGATCCAGGATAAAATACCCGTGCCCAGACCTGAACCGCCGTTTGGCGCCAGGGCCGCCTTCGCCGGCAAGATGAACGGAGTGCTGTCAGATGGTGTCGGCCGGAAGGGATAGACGCTGCGTTTACATCACGATTCAGAGAGGAAATGCATGAATTATCGGCAAGCCATTCAGACGGCAAAAGCGGCTGGTGAGAAGGTGGTCCCCACGGTCTGCGGCATGTGCGGCCCAGGCGGTCCGGGCGGCGGCTGCGGGATCTATGCCTTTGTGAAGGATGGAAGGTTCGTCAAGGTCGCCGGCATGGATGAATCTCCGGTGAATCGGGGCGCGGTCTGCGCCAAGGGGCACGCTGCCCCGCAATGGGTGTATTCCCCCGACCGGCTCACCCTCCCGCTGCGCCGCATCGGCAAGAAGGGGGAGGGGAAGTTCGAGAAGATCACCTGGGATGATGCCATTGCCCGGATCGCCGAAACCCTCCAGGAGCAGAAATCGCGGTACGGTTCTGAATCCCTGGCCATGCTGACCCCGGCCAAGCGCTCCTACAGCGACTATATCGCCCGGTTTCTGGTGGCCCACGGCAGCCCCAACTACGGGCACAGCGGGATCTGCGCCGTGCAGCGGGCCTTTTGCTTCATGTATACCATTGGAGACTGGCCGCGGCAGTATAGTGACAGCGACCTGATCATCTACTGGGGGCGCCAGCCCATCTACTCCGGTCCCGTGGCCCGGCCGGCAAAGGCGTTCCTGGCCGCCAAACAGCGGGGAGCGAAGATCATCGCCATCAAGCCCTCCGTGGAGCCGGACGTGGGCATGGCGGATATCTGGGTGCCCGTGCGTCCGGGAACGGATGCGGCCCTGGCGCTGGCCATGCTCCACGTGGTGGTTGGAGAAGACCTGGTGGACCACGATTTCATTGACCGGTGGTGCAGCGGGTTCCATCGCCTGAAGGCCCATGTGAGGCAATTCACCCCCGCCTGGGCCGAAACGATCACCGGCGTTCCCGAAAAACAGATCGCCGAGGTGGCCCGGATGTATGCGACCACGAAACGGGCCGCCATCGACCTGGGAAACGGCGTCGAGCACACCCCCTCTTCAAACGACGCCATCCGGGCCGTGGCCATCCTCATGGCCGTCACCGGCCACCTGGATCGGCCGGGGACCAACCTGTTGAATACCCCGCCCAAACATAGCCCCAAGCCCATCTCCCTCCGGGATCGGATCACCCCGGAGATGGTGGACAAACTGGTGGGGCCGGAATTTCCCAAAGCGTTCCAGCCGTTTATCGAAGGCACCACCTCGGCCTATTACCGCATCCTCGAGAGCGTGCTGACCGAAAAGCCCTATCCGGTCCGGACCATCATTGCGCCGGGGACCCAGGCCCTAGTGAGCAACCGGGGATCGCGGAATGTGGCCGCCGCTCTCGAAAAACTCGATTTTTTCGTGGTGGCGGACGTGGCGCGCACGACGGATATCCCCTACGCCGACATCGTTCTCCCCCTGGCCACCAGCTATGAGGTGGACCATCCCTTTCAGGCTGTGCCGGGCTGGATCATGGCCACCAACCGGGTGATCGATCCCGTCCATTCACCCAAATCGATCTTTGACTTTTTCCTCGATCTGGGGGTGGCCATGGGATACGGCGGCGATTTCTGGGAGGGCAGCATGGAAAGGGCCATGGATGACCAGCTGGAACCGCTGGGCCTGACCATGCACGACCTGCGGATGAAGCCGGAGGGCATGGCCTTTCCGCCGGAGCCGCCGATCTATGAAAAATATGAGACCGTTTTTAACCGCACCAGCCCGCGCCTGGGGGGCGCGCCGTTTCTGCCCGGCGGTAAGGTGCAGCTCTACAACACCACCTTCGAGGCGGCCGGATTCACCCCGCTCCCGGAATGGCGGGAGCCGCCCGAGAGCATCACCGGCACGCCGGAGCTGCTGGACCGATATCCGCTGCTGCTGTCGGACTACCACACCTCGAAGAACTACTCCGCCTCCTGGCAGCGCAACGTGCCCCGGCTGCGGGAGATAGCGCCCCACCCGGAGCTGCATATCCATCCCGAGGCGGCCGATGCCCGCGACATCGCGGATGGGGACTGGGTGAAGGTGGCCTCCCCCCATGGCTGGATGAAGGTGAAGGCCCAGCGCTATCCGGGCATCCGGCCCGATACGGTGATGATCCTCCATGGCTGGTGGCAGGGCTGCAGGGAACTGGGGATCGCGGACTACCCCATCCTGGACGGCGGCGCCAACGTGAACATCATGTACAGCGTGGATCCGGACAAGGCATATGATCCGCTGGTGACGGCAATGACGAGCCAGACCCTGGTGCAGGTAACGAAGATGCAGGAACAGGAGGGCGCCCAATGAGCAAGGGCCCGATGCGCACGGAATGGATGATCTGGTTCGATCATGAGAAATGTACCCAATGCCACGGCTGTGAAGTTGCCTGCCGCACCTGGCGGGGGCTGGACCACGGCGTCTGGTTTCGCAGGGTCGGCAACGTCTGGAGAGGCGGCTATCCCCAGGTGAAAAGCCACTCGGTCTCCCTGGGATGCCTCCACTGCGTGGCACCTGGCTGCGCCGCGGTCTGCCCCGAGGAGGCCATATCGAAGCGCGAATCAGACGGCCGGGTAACGGTTGACCGGGAGCTGTGCACCGGCTGCGGGGCCTGTCTGGATGCCTGCCCCTATGGGGTTCCCCAGTTCGGACCCGCCGGCATCATGGAGAAGTGCGACCTCTGCCAGGATCAGCCCGGACAGGAATTCGGCCCCCCCTGCGTGGCGACCTGCCCCGGCGATGCCTTATCCCTCCGGGCGGTGAAAATCAGGGAGAAAGCGGCGCACCAGAAATCGATGCTGGCATGGATGGCATCGGCGGGCGGATAGCCGCCGGATGCCCGGCCTCGACGAGGCGTTCGGCACCTAGCGGCGGAAGGGCCGCGTTGAAGGCCACGTCATGGACCTGGATCCAGGCCCATTCAGCCTTCATCGATGAATTTCCGGGCCTTCAGGTTCAGCCCCTTGCCGGGAAGGGTCATCAGGGTCGAGGTGCCGTGGGCGACCAGCTGTCCATCGGCGTCCAGAACCCCGGCTTCGGCATAGCTGATCGATTTTCCGAACCGGATGCCCCGGCCCTGGGCGGTCAGGCGCCCGGCCACCACCGGCTTCAGGTAGTTGAGCTTCAGGTCGATGTTGACCAGCCCCGCGTCCTCGGGAATCCGCATGAAGACCGCCCAGAAGGTGGCGGTGTCGATGAGGGTGGCCAGCACGCCCCCGTGGACGATGCCGAAGGGCTGGAGGTGGCACTGGCCGGCGTCGAGCACGATCTCCGCACTGGCCATGTCGATGGCTGCAAGACGCATGGCCATGTGGCTGGGGTACGGGGCGGTCTTGACCACCTCGATCAGTTCCTCGATGTATTCGGGATTGGGCTTCAGCATCATTCCTCCTGTGGCATTTCCATCAAATGGTTTCATCAGCATTCATGGCTGCGGTTCAGTTTCACGGCCTGGGGCGCCGCCCTTCAGTCCGCCGCATCGATCCGGCAGGGTACCAAGCGGTGAAGGGGTGTTCCCAAGGGATCGCGGAGGGCGTCCCATTCACCCGGCCCGGCAATGCATCACCATTGAGTCGCATACACATATATTGCATACAAGTTTTATATCCCTAAAAACAGCGCCCCGCATCCGATATTTGTATTTCCTATTGGTATTTGCGACGCGAGATCACCTTGCGCAGCAGCGTCCGGAAGATCATCTCCTCTTCCGGGGTCAGGTTGGAGAGAAAGGAACGGTTTTCAGGTTCGACAAGTGCCCGGATTTTGCCTGCAACGCTTCTTCCTTTTACCGTAAGGCCGATCCGGATGGCCCGACGGTCCTCGGGGTGGCGCTTCCGCTCCACCAGGCCGGCCCGGGAAAGGCGGTCGATGATGCCGGTGAGGGTGGCGCTGTCGAGCTGGACCCGGCTGCCGAGGCCGCCCGACGTCACGTCGTCCTCCTCGGCGAGAAAAGCCAGGATCATGCCCTGGGCTGCCGTCACGCCGAACGGGGCGACGCATTCCTGCCAGTGGCGTGTGCCGGCCTGGCTCGCCTTGGCCAGCTGGAAAAAGATGCAGTCCTGGGATTTCATGGCCATCCTCCTCGGATTTCGCACGCATTTTTCTTGCATACAAACAATATACCCAGGTTGGCCGTTGCTGTCAAGGCGACATCAATAAAAAAGGACCGCACCACCCCGGGAGGTCCCGGGGCGTGCGGTCCCATGCGTTGCCACATCGCAATGGCGCAGGCTGCAGAGAGGATTGCAGATTTCAGCGGGCGCTGCGGCAGCCCCGAAATGGTCTACTGGCTGGCATCGGCAGGCGCCGCGTCGGACGCGTCAGCGTAGTCGTGCTTCCGGTCGCCGTCGACGGTGCCCCGAACGTGCTCCCTTTCCTCGGCAAAGTCGAACCCTTTCCAGATGCCGATGGAGCCAAGGATGGAGTCCTGGGGGTGAAACTGCCGGAAAATCTTGAAATAGTATGCCGCCTCCCGGCTGTTGATGACCGCCTGGGGATTCTCCGCCCGAATGCGCTCGTATTCACTCTCGGACATCATCTGGTGCGCCAGCTTCTCGCCGAGATCTTCGCACCCGGCGCCCTGGGTATACTGGACCTTGTATCGCCAAAGGACGCTGTTCGGGAGATAATGGGTGTCTTCAAACGCCCTGCGGAGGATCCATTTTTCGATTTTGGCGCCGTTGTGCTCCCGGATCTTGAGGGACGGTGAAATACGCGACGCCAGCTCGATCATCTCCACATCCAGAAACGGGACGCGGAGCTCCAGGCTGAAGAGCATCCCCATCCGGTCCGCGCGCTGCAGGTTGATGTTGTGAAGGCTTCCGATGCACCGCCGGGCTTCCTGGTTCAGATCGGCCATGGGGAAATGCTTCATATAATGATATCCGTTGAAGATCTCGTCCGCCCCCTCGCCGGTAAGCACCACCGTTACGTACTCGGCGGCAAGCTTGCATGTAAAATAGCAGGGCACCGCGCACCGGACCAGCGAAGGATCATAGCTTTCCAGCTTGTTGATGACCGTGGGAAGCGCCTCGTAGTAATCGCTCTCGGTAAACAGAAGCTCATGATGGGTGGAGCCGATATGCTCTGCTGCGATTCTGCCGGCCTTGATGTCGTCGCTCACCTCGCCGTCATTCCCCTTCATGCCCACCACGAAGGTATGAAGGTTGGGGATCTCCTCCGCGGCGATGGCAGCCACCAGGCTGCTGTCCAGACCGCCGCTGCAGAATGATCCGACGGGAATCTGCGGATCTGCCAAGAGGCGCTTTTTGACGGAATGGATGAAGGTCTCCCGGATGCGCGCCGAGGTTTCCTCGATGTCCGTCATCTGTTCGTCGGCTGCCGCAGGGATGTCGTAATATCGGACAAAGCCGCTCTCCTGCGTGTAATAATGGCCGGCCGGAAACTCGTGAACCGTGTCCACGCCGGCCAGGGACATGGCCCCAAGCTCCGAGCTGAAGTAGAGGTGATCTTTGAGGTATCCATAATAAAGGGGTTTGATGCCCACGGGATCCCGGGCCATGAGGCACTTGTCACCGTCCAGGATAGCGAAGGCGAACATGCCGTCGAGCTCCCGGACGCAGGCGTCGCCATTTTCCTGGTAAAGCCGAAGGATCACCTCCGTATCTGATTTCGTCAGGAATCCATCCGATGGCGACAACGCTTTCCGGAGCGCCCTGAAATTATATATCTCCCCGTTGCACACGATCGCCTGGCGCCCGTCGTTGACGAGGATCGGCTGGTGTCCGCCTTCGACATCCACAATAGAAAGCCGGGTGTGCCCCAGCACATTGTCGCCGTGCACGTGAAGGCCGCGGTCATCCGGCCCGCGGTGGGGAAGGGCATCCAGCATCTTGGTAACGGTTTCTTGATCTCTGCCTCCAATACATCCGGCAATTCCACACAAAGCAAACTCTCCTTGGTTGGTTTGAAAACAAAACAAAATATCCCAGCAACGAGGGTTAACATAGGCGCTCCAGCGGCTTCGTCAAGCTCCATACGCAAATAAGCTGCCGTGGGTCCGGCGGAAACCTTATATTCTGTTCAATGATTTTGGCGTGTTTGGAGCAATGCGGCAGGGTGCCAGAGGGCCCCACTGGCTCCGGTTTCGTTGGGGCATCATCACCTGTCGCGGCCTGGGTCAGACATCCCCCGGCCGCAGCGGATTCCAAAGACTTGACTTATCCGGAATCGGATATATTTTTCGGGACTTTCAAACCAACCCAAAGGAGAAAAGAATGCAGAAAGTCGAAAACGGCATGTTTGTCAGCGTCAACTACACCGGAACCCTGGATAATGGAGAGGTGTTCGACAGCAGTGAGGGCCGCCAGCCGCTCGAGTTCCAGACCGGCACGGGCCAGCTGATCAAGGGTTTTGAAGATGCCGTGATGGGTATGTCCTTGAACGAAAAGAAAGAGTTTACACTCTCGCCCCAGGAAGCCTATGGCGAGCGCGATGAAAACCAGAAGCATGAATTCCCCCGCGCCGACCTGCCATCGGGCGTCGACCCGAAGCTGGGGGACACCGTGGCATTTTCCACGCCGCAGGGCCAGCGGGTGCCGGCCAAACTGATCGAGATGGATGATGAGAAACTCACCTTTGATCTCAATCACCCCCTCGCCGGGAAAAGCCTGACCTTTTCCATCGAGGTGGTGGGCATCAGCGACAAGCCTACCCAGCAGCCCGAGGGCTGCGGTGCCGGCTGCGACTGCAGCTCTGGATGCAGCTGCTGACGGGCATAGGCATCGCCTGTACCCCAAAAAAATCCAACGCGTTGAAGCCTTCGCGATAAGACCCGCAGTTGTCCGGATCACGGCGCGCCGTGATCCGGACGCCGGGTCATAGGTTCTGTGGCCGCCCCGCCGCAACCTTCCAAGGAACATGCCCCCCGCCTTGATCTGGCCTCCTTGGTCGCAGATCCCTGGTCTTATCTGATTGATCTTATCTCAGTGATCTTATCCGATCCACCCCTCGACAGTTGCCCCAGAAATATGCATCAGGTCTACCACCTGCTTTGAGGGTCCAGGCAACCGGACCCGGAGACCACCGGCGGATGAAACTCGAAAGTTGGGTCAATAAATTGAGCGCCGCCGGCCAAAGGCGCGGCAGCGGGCTTGGAAACACCATCTGAGTGGATTTTCGGAAGGATGCTCGAAACCTGCCGGAGGCGGCGGCGCCGCCTCCGGTGATGGCCCGGTGGGGATTACTTCTTCTTGGAGCTCAGCTCCGGGAACTGATGGTAGAAATACTCGTGGGCAACGGCGCCCTCCTCTTTCTTCTTCTTTTCCTCGTCTTCCCGCAGCTCGATCCTGCGGATCTTGCCGCTGATGGTCTTGGGCAGCTCGTCCACAAATTCGATGATCCTCGGGATCTTGAACTTGGCCAGCACGTTGATGGTGTGCTTGAACAGTTCGAGGGCCAGCTCCTTCGAGGGGGAATAGCCCTGGCCCAGAATGACGAAGGCCTTGACCAGCTGATACCGCTTGGGATCGGGGCTGCCCACAACGGCGGCCTCCATGACGGCGGGATGCTCGACCAGCGCGCTCTCCACCTCGAACGGGCCGACGCGGTAGTCGGAGGATTTGATGACGTCATCGGACCGGCCGACGAACCACCAGTAGCCGTCCGCGTCAAAGGACGCCTTATCTCCGGTGAAATAGAGGTTGTTCTGGAATGCGGCCTCAGTCTTCGCGTCATCATCGATATACTCCTGGAACAGGCCCAGGGCTCTCCACCGGCTGAGGCGAATGGTGATGTGGCCGGGTTCATCCGGCGTGGTGATCTCGTTCCCCTCGTCGTCGGTCAGAATGGCATCGTACATGTAGGAGGGATATCCGAAGGAGCCGAACCGCATTTTGCCTTCCATCCAGGGAGGGTTGCCGATCATGCAGGTCGATTCGGTCTGGCCGTAAAAATCACGGATCTCGGTATTGGTCGCTTTCTTCCACTGCTCGATCACCTCGGGGTTGAGGGGCTCGCCGGCGCTGAGGGAGTACTTCATCGCCGTAAAATCAAACTGGGTCAGGTCGAGGCCGACAAAGGCGCGCCATGCGGTGGGCGGTGCACAGAAGGAGTTGACCTTGTATTTGGCGATGGTGGCGATGTATTTCTTGACGTCGAGGGCCGTGAAGTTGAAGCCGGTGGCGGTGGCGCCCAGGTTGAAGGGGGCGAAGAAGCTGCTCCACGCCCATTTGGCCCAGCCCGGGGCGCTCAGGTTGTGGTGAACATCGCCGGGCTCGAGACCTTGGACGATGGCGGTGGAGAGGTGGCCGACAGGATAGGAGGTGGCGCTGTGGCCCACCCGCTTGGGAAGCCCGGTGGTCCCGGAGGTGAAGAAGCAGAAGAGGACGTCTTCACTGCCCACCACCGCAGCCTCGGCCTCGGGGGATTCGCTGTCGATGTCGGTGTAGGAGGTCCAGCCGGCCTTCTGGCCCAGAACGATCTTCGCCTTGGGCGTGCAGTTGGCTGTCTTCAAGGCATCGTCGACCAAGTCGGTCAGGCCTTCAAAAGCGACGATGACATCGGGCGTGTAGGTTTCGAAGCGGAACTGGATCTCCCGCTCGGTCATGGTGGTGGCGGTGGGCACGGCCACCATGCCGCCCTTGAGGGCTGCCAGGGATGCAAACCAGGTTTCCGGAACGATCGGCGTCAGCATGTAGAGGTTGTCCCCTTTTTGGACGTCGTTTTTCCGGACGAAATTCAGAAACTTATTTCCATTTTCCGCAAGCTCCTTATAGGTGAACTTCCGCTCGGCGTCCGTATCGAGGTCCGTCCATATCAGCGCCATCTGATCGCCCCGCTCCTTGACGTGAACCCCCTCGAATATTTCCGCGGCCCAGTTGAAGTTGGCCGGCATCTCCGCCTTGTTCAACTTCTCGAACAGCGCCTTGGCAGCGGCTTCTCGTTTCGCCATGTCTTTCATGGTGTTGACTTCCATTGCTTCCCTGTAAAAACTCTCCAACGACATACCCTACCTCCATTCTGATTGTTTTCTCGTTGCCTTGGACAAATCGTTTTCCCGCCGCGAGTCCGCATCGGCCCGGGCTTTCAGATAAACCTTGAATATACCGATATTCCTCCTATTTCCCTATTCAAGCTGCACGCGAATCCTTCGCTCGATATTGTCCCCACACTGATTATCGAACGAGCGTTCACTCAACGTTTTTTTCACTCTCTTCTATAATTGTCATTCATTTAATTGTCAATCCTTTTCTTTCAAAACGCTCTAAACCCCGGGAAAAGCCGCGGGTGCAGCTCCGGGCGCCAGGCATCGAAGCGGCATTGCATGTTTGCGGCAGAATAACCCTCCCACTATTGACGGGGGATCATCCCTTGGATAATGTTGAAAGACGATATCCATTCTCGAAAACCCACGACGACAGGATAACGACGAGAGGATCAGCGCCCCGCCGATGCACTGGAAGAATATAAAAAGCATTATCCGGCCCGGCTTTCCAACCCGGCTGGCCCTGCTGACCCTCCTCGCTGCAATGGGATGCGGGGATGCCCCTCCATCCAGTGTCGCCCCTGTCATCGAGGTATGGGCCCATGCCGGCCAGGAGGAGGAGCGAAAAACCCTCCAGGACCAGGTCTCCCGCTTCAACGCTGCCCATCCCGGCGGGACCGTACGCCTCACCCTCATCCCGGAGGGGAGCTACAACGCCCAGGTTCTGGCCGCCGCCGTGGCGGGCGACCTGCCCGACCTGCTGGAATTCGACGGTCCGTTTCTCTACGCCTATGTCTGGCAGGGGCGCCTGCAGCCGCTGGACCGCCTCCTGCCCAAAGCCCTGCTCGACGACCTGCTCCCGTCGATCATCGCCCAGGGCACCTACCACGGCCGCCTCTGGTCGGTGGGAACCTTCGATTCCGGCCTCGGGCTTTACGCTGACGGGAGGCAGCTTGCCCGGGCGGACGTCCGCCTCCCCACTTTGCAGCGGCCCTGGAGCCGCACGGAGTTCAGGCAGGTTCTCGCGCAGCTGGCCCGAGACGACCCCGACGGTCAGGTGCTCGACCTGAAGCTCAACTATGCCGGCGAGTGGTACACCTATGCCTTCTCGCCGCTGATCCAGTCGGCGGGGGGGGATCTCGTCGACCGGGATGGCGACGGCCGTGCCGCCGGCGTCCTCAACCGCCTGGAAACCGTTCGGGCGATGAAGGAAATTCAGGGCTGGATCGGAGGCGGACGGGTCGACCCCAACATCGATGATGCGGCCTTCGTCACAGGACGCGTCGCCCTGGCTTTGGGGGGACACTGGAACGCCCCGCAATACCGCGACCGCATCGGCCGGCATCTGATGGTGCTGCCCCTGCCCGACTTCGGCCGCGGCCCCCGGACCGGGCAGGGCTCCTGGAGCTGGGCCGTCACTGCCGAAAGCGCACAGCCCGAGGCGGCGGCCCGCTTTCTCGCATTCCTGCTGCGGCCGGAGGAGGTGCTGAATATGACCGAAGCCAACAACGCCGTTCCGGCAACCCAGACCGCGGTGGCCCGATCCCCTCTCTACCGCCCGGGCGGTCCGCTGCACCTCTTCGTGGCGCAGCTGGAAAGGGGCGTTGCGGTTCCGCGTCCGCGCACGCCGGCCTATCCCGTGATCACGGCAGCTTTTCAGAGGGCCTTCGACCGCATTCGAAGCGGCGGCAGCGTCCAGGGAGCCCTTGACCGCGCCGTCCGGGTGATCGACGAGGAGATCGAGGACAATCAAGGGTATCCGCTGATCGGACGCGCCCGCAAGGAGGCGATGCGATGAGCCGGCGCCCCGGCTTTGGCAATCAGACGCCCATTGCGCTGCTGCTGGCGGGCCCTGCCCTGGCCGGGCTGTTCCTTTTTTACCTCATCCCCTTCCTGACCGCACTGCTCCTGGCATTCACCAACCTTCGCCTCGGCTCGCCGCTTCCGGTCACCTTTGTGGGGCTTACGCAGTTCCGGCGCATCTTCACCGACCCGGATTTTCTTCATGCCGTCGCCAACACCCTGACATTCGCCGCGGCGGTGGTGCCGCTCCAGACGCTCCTGGCGCTTGGCCTCGCGCTGCTCGTGAACCGCGGCCTCCGGGGGACGGTGATTTTCCGGACCCTCTTTTTCATGCCGGTGGTCTTCCCCATGTCACTGGTGGCGGTGGTATGGATTCTCATCTACGCGCCCGGCCCGGGGGGAATGATGAACGCCGGCATCGATCTGCTGACCGGAGGCTGGTGGACCGCCCGCGACTTTTTGCGCGATCCCCTCCTGGCACTGCCGTCCATCATGCTGCTTTCCATCTGGCAGGGGACCGGGTTCCAGATGGTGATCCTCCTCGCGGGTCTCCAGGGGATTCCCGAATCGCTCTATGAGGCTGCAGCGCTCGACGGCGCCGGGGCCTGGCAGTGCTTTCGCCACGTCACCCTGCCCCAGCTGCGCCGCCCCATCGCCTTTGTCATGTTTGTCACCACCATCCTCGCCTTCCGCCTTTTCGACCAGGTGCAGATCATGACCCGCGGCGGCCCGGACAACGCCACCACCACGGTGATGTACGAAACGGTCCAGGCCGTTTTCGCCCGCCAGCAGGTCTCCCGCGCCAGCGCCATGACGGTGGTCTTCTTCGTCCTGGTGCTGGGGGTGACATGGATCCAGCGGCGGCTGTCGCACCGGGGACAGGAGGCATCATGAAGCGGATTCTGGCCGCCGCCGTCACCTATGCCGCCCTCGGAGCGCTGGCCTTCGCATTTGCCGCCCCGGTGGCGATGATGGTGGCCGGGAGCCTCAAGCCGGACGAACGCGTGCTGGTGGAGGCCGGCACTGCAGCCGCCTTCTTTCCCGCCGGGGCATCCCTGCAGAACTACGCCGACGTCTTCGCCCGCACGGAATTCCACCGCTTCTTTTTCAATTCGCTCTTTATCACCGGATCGATCGTCGTGTCCGGCCTCCTGGTCAACTCCCTCGCCGCATATGCCTTTGCGCGTCTCCAGTGGCGCGGGCGCGACCTCTGCTTCAACCTTGTCCTGGCGATCATGATCCTCCCCTTCGAGACGATCGCGGTGCCCCTGTTCTACGGAATTTCGATCTTCGGCCTGCGCGACACCTACACGGCCCAGATTCTGCCGTTTATCGCCAACGCTTTCTCAATCGTCCTCTTCTACACTTTTTTCGTCGGCCTGCCCCGGGAGCTGGAGGAGGCCGCACGCCTCGACGGCGCCGGGACCCTGCGCATCTTCTTCAGCATCATCGCGCCCAATGCGAAGCCGGTCTTCGCCAGTGCGGCAATCCTTTCGTTTCTCATGTGGTGGGGGGCATACCTCTGGCCGATGATGGTGACCATCGGCCCGGCAAAGCGCCCGCTGCCGGTCGCCATCGCCAGCTTCTATACCCTGCCGCCCCTCCAGTGGGGCGACATCCTCGCTTTTGGCGTGATGATGGTGGCGCCGGTGCTGCTCGTCTTTCTGATCTTTCAACGCGGATTCGTGCGCGGGGTGGCGGCATCGGCCGTCAAGGGATAGGCATGACACCGACCGGTTCCGCCGCAGCCGGATGGATGCCGCTCCGCCGGATTTGCCGGCGTGGGGGAAAGCGGGGCTTGCATTTTTTCGTCCATGGGTGTTTCGGGCTATTGACGCCGGCGCTTCCTTGAGATATCTGCAGAAAAGGCGTGAATTCCATACCCGACCTCCTGCACCAGGTGCGTGGCGGCGCGGCAGGGCCGGACAGGCCCATGCATGCGGCAAATCTTGCCGGCGCCGCACTTCCGCTTGACGTTTCAGGCCGGATATACGGCAGTACCTTCAAATTTAACATTTGATTTGAGAGGGCAATCATGGCCATATCCGAGAAAAGATCCCCAGAATCCCCCTTCATGACCACCAACGCTGCACGGTTCCTGGAACATTTCGCCCTTTCCTACTTCCAGGAAGGCTCGTGCATCGAGTATTTCATCAACCGTCCGCTTTCAGAGGAGGTCATTTCGTCCGCTCTCATCTTTTCCTACAACGCCACGGCCAAAGACCTCCATGTCTCCCGATTCTATCCCGAGCTGCATCACCTGGCCGATTCCAAATACATGTCCGCTGCGTGTTTTTATCTCCTGATCCACCACTGCGCGACGTGCTATGGAATGGATGACTCCTGCCACATCAGTCTCGAAACGGTGCCCGAGGTTTGCAACGGCTTTTACGCCAAGCTGAAGGATTTCAATTTTCACATCCATAAACGGGGTCTGGGCAACGTCGTGGAGTTGACCAGCGATTTGTGCAGATCCACTGTAGATACCCACATGATCCAGGCGCGGATGCACCAGGACGGTGCTGTCCCTTTCATGAAATAGGACGATGATGCGCGCGCCGGACAAGATCGGCCGATGAAAAACTGCTGGAACTATTATGAACTGCTGCATGTTCAGCCGGATGCCCCCACCGAGATCATCCGGTCGAGCTACCGCACCCTGATGTTGAAACTGAAACTGCATCCGGATATCGGTGGAGATGACTGCCGGGCTGCCCTGATCAACCAGGCCTATGAGACCCTGATCCACCCGGAAAAACGGGCGGAATACGACCGGTTGATGTTCGGCGTCGCCAGAATGGCAGACGCCTGCACTTTTCCAGACCGGACGAAGGGGACGGCCGGTCGATTCGAGAGGTATGGCCGGAATCGGGGCACATCCGCTCCCCCCATGCGCTGCTGCATTTTCTGCAAGACCCCCTACCATGACAGCATTTCCGAAACCGTCGAACGGTATTGCGCCTGCTGCCAAAGCCCATTGAACCCGGTCGAAAGCG
>CAJXSB010000058.1 GCA_913060435.1 uncultured Desulfococcus sp. | reverse complement strand
GGGAAGCCGTCTGGATGCCGCGTCCACCGGCGCCGAAATGAAGGCCGCATACACCCGCATCATCCGCGGCAGGGATGACATCGAACTGGCGGAGACCTTCTTCAACTCGGTGGTCCGGAAAATCTATGCCATCGTGGGTGTCGCACCCCAACTCGAGTTCATTGCCGCGGAATTCAAGATCCCGAGAATAGAGGATCGGGCGTGCCCGGTCTGTGGTGTTTTCACCCCGGGCGAAACGCCGGACGGCGTGGAGGGAATGGTCCGGGAGATCCTGTCGGCCTATGGTGCCGAGCTCCACTTTTTAAACCCGGCAGGGGATGCCCGCCGGATCGGCCGCCGGATCGCGGCCCATCTCTCTGAAACCCACGGCGCCCCTCGTCCGGATTTCGCGGAAATGATCACATCCGTCTTTTATCGGGACAAGGCCGCCTACATCATCGGCCGCATGCGCCTCGGCAATCGGATCCAGCCGCTGGTCATTGCCTTCCTGAGCGAACCTGGCGGCGTGGTGGCGGATGCAGTGCTGATGAGGGAGAGCGACATCAGCATCCTTTTCAGCTTCACGCGATCGTATTTTCACGTCGCGGTGGACAAGCCCATGGAGCTTATTAATTTCCTCAAGACGCTGATGCCCCTGAAGCGGGTGTCGGAGATCTACACCTCCATCGGGTTTCACAAGCACGGCAAGTCCGAGCTCTACCGCGAGCTCACCCGCAGCCTCGAGACCGCATCGGATCATTTCGAGATCGCCCCGGGCGAACGGGGGATGGTCATGCTGGTCTTCACCCTCCCCTCCTTCGACGTGGTGTTCAAGGTCATCAAGGACCGGTTTGAATATCCCAAAAGCACCAATGCGAACGAGGTACGAAGCCGCTATGAGCTGGTATTCCAGCACGACCGCGCCGGACGGCTGGTGGATGCCCAGGAGTTCCAGGACCTGACTTTCGACGCGTCGCGGTTCTCCCCGGCACTGCTGGAAGAATTCAAGGCGAACGCCGCCGAGACCGTGGTCGTCGAAAAGGACCACGTGCGGATCCGGCACCTCTACACCGAACGCCGGCTGATCCCCCTCGACATCTTCCTGAAGGAGGCCTCCGAAGAAAAGGCCCGCAAGGCCGTCATCGACTATGGCCGCTCGATCAAGGAGCTTGCGGCGACGAACATCTTCCCCGGCGACCTGTTCCTGAAGAATTTCGGCGTCACGAGCCAGGGGCGGGTCGTCTTCTACGACTACGATGAGCTCTGCCTCCTCACCGACTGTCATTTTCGGAAGATGCCGCCTGCCAGGGGATACGATGATGAAATGTCTCAGGAGCCCTGGTTCTTCGTCGACGACAACGACATCTTTCCAGAGGAATTCAGGACATTCCTGCGGTTTCCCGAGCACCTCCGCCCTGATTTCGAAAGGTCCCACGGCGATCTCTTTGACGCAGCCTTCTGGCGCGGCGTTCAGGAGCGCCTGAAATCCGGGGCGGTGATGCACATCTTTCCCTACCCGGAAAGCCTTCGCTTCATGGCGGACGGGACGGGTGAATCCGGCGGTCAACCCTCCGGCGGCAAAAGCCCCGTCCGCTGAAAATCATTGCTTGATAAACCGCCCGAAATAGGCTTTAAGGAAATACTACCATAATGGGGCCCCGCCTGCGGGAACCGATTCAATACCGGCTTCGGTGGTCACACCGAAGCCTCCCACAACCAAAGGAGGATATGCCATGAAACGTTTTGCGACGATTGCCGCCGCGTTCATCGCCATTGCCGTATTCTGCGTACCGGCCACGGCCAAAACCATTACCGTAGCGACCGACACCAATTTCCCGCCCTTCGAGTTCAAGGACGCCTCCGGCAAGCACACCGGATTCGATGTGGAGCTCTGGGATGCCCTGGCCAAAGAGATCGGAGTGGAATACAAACTGCAGCCCATGGATTTCAACGGCATCATCCCCGGCCTGCAGACCGGGCAGATCGATGTCGGCATCGCCGGCATGACCATCAAGCCCGAGCGGGCCAAGGTGATCGACTTTTCCGACCCCTACTATAATGCGGGGCTGCTGATCATGGTCAAAGCCGACAACAACGACGTTGCCGGCATCGAAGATCTGCAGGGCAAGGTCGTCTCGACCAAGCTGGGCACCACCAGCGAGGACTTTGTCAAGAAAAACGCCCAGGCCAAGGAGGTCAAGCTCTTCCCCAACAACGACGCCATGATCCTCGAGATGATGACGGGGGGCGCCGACGCCGTTGTCTTCGACTCCCCGGTCATCGCGAATTTCATGCGGAGCGAGGCCGGCAAGGGCAAGGTGAAGGTGGTGGGGCCCCTCTACATGGGCCAGTCCTACGGCATCGGCTTCCCCAAGGGGAGCCCCCTGGTGCCGAAGGTCAACGAAGCCCTCAAGAAAATCAAGGAGAGCGGCGCCTACGACGCCCTATACATGAAGTGGTTCGGGACGGCGCCGAAATAGGGGATTCTCATGGGATTCACATTTGAATGGCAGGTGATGCTCGAAACCTTCCCGCTGCTCCTGTCGGGCGTGAAGCTGACCATCATCATCACCCTGGGCGGGCTCTTCTTCGGCTTCATCATCGGTGCGGTCACCGGCCTGATGAAGCTGTCCCGCAGCCGTTTCCTTCGAAAACTCGCCGGCATATATGTCGAATCCATCCGGGGAACGCCGCTCATCGTCCAGGTGATGTTCCTCTATTTCGGCGTCCCCATGGCCACGGGCCTCCGCATCACGCCGGTGGCCGCCGGCATCATCGCCATCGCCGTCAATTCCGGGGCCTACATCGCCGAGATCGTCCGGGGCGCCGTCCAGTCCGTGGATGTCGGCCAGACGGAGGCGGGGCGCTCCATCGGACTGACCCGGATCCAGACCATGCGCTACATCATCTGGCCCCAGGCCTTCCGCCGCATGATCCCGCCCCTCGGAAACCAGTTCATCATCAGCCTGAAGGACACCTCCCTCCTGGTGGTAATCGGCGTCGCCGAGCTGACGCGGGTCGGCCAGGAGATCATCGCCGTCAATTTCAGGGCCTTCGAGGTCTGGCTGACGGTCGGCATCGTCTACCTGATGATGACCCTTTCCATTGCCAAGGTCCTCCAGATGACCGAGGAGCGGCTCGAAAAACGATCGGCACGATGAGGGAACGCCATGATTGAAATCGAGAACCTTCACAAGAGCTTCGGATCGCTGGAGGTCATCAAGGGGATCGACCTCCACATCCGGCCGGGAGAAGTCGTCTGCATTATCGGTCCGTCGGGCTCCGGCAAATCGACGGTCCTGCGATGCATCAACCGCCTGGAGGATGCCACTTCGGGCCGCATCATCCTCGACGGCAGCGACCTCTCCGACCCCGCCACCAACATCAACCAGGTCCGGGCCGAGGCGACCATGGTCTTCCAGGGGTTTAATCTCTTCCCCCACATGACCGTCCTCCAGAACGTGACCCTCGGCCCTGTCAAGGTTCGCAGGATGTCGAAGGAAGCCGCCGACGCCCTCGGCATCGAACTCCTCCAGAAGGTGGGCCTGGCGGAGAAGGCCGGCAGCTTCCCCGACCAGCTCTCGGGCGGCCAGCAGCAGCGCGTGGCCATCGCCCGGGCGCTGGCCCTCCGCCCCAAGGCGATCCTGTTCGACGAGCCCACCTCCGCTCTGGACCCGGAGCTGGTGGGGGAGGTCCTCGAGGTGATGAAGCAGCTGGCCCGGGAAGGCATGACCATGGTGGTGGTGACCCACGAGATGGGATTCGCCCGGGAAGTGGCCGACCGTGTCGTGTTCATCGATCAGGGGATCATCCAGGAGGAGAACACCCCGGATGAGCTCTTCGGCAACCCCCAAAACCCCCGCCTCAGGGACTTCCTCGGCAAGGTGCTCTCCCACGGCTGAGCCGTGGAACGCTCCGGGTGCGCCCCGTGGACCCGGGGATCCAGGTTACGGAGGCCTGTTGACCATGGCATCTTCACCGTCCAACGGCGATAGGAGCACGGCCCTCTGGCAGTATGTCGCTGCCAGAGAATATGCCCTCCCGGCAGATACGGTCGAGCAGAAGATCCGATCGGGCATCGGGGCGCTGTGGAAAAAATTCGAAAGCGAAGAGGCGCCGCCGGAATCGCCGGTGCAGCCGGAGGCGGATCTGCGGGAGCTCTCCCGGCTGCAGGCCAATGTCGTCGCCCCGGAACCGGCGGCTTCGGCCGCCGCTGAAGCACTGGATGCGGCGCTGGCGCCATGGCTCGCCGATCCGGCCCCGGACCATCCGGTGGTGTTCCTCGTTGTGCCGCCCCACGGCTTCCGCGAAAAGACCCTGGATACCTGGACACACCGGCACCAGTGGCAGGGTGTGGCGCCCCCAGACACCGAAGCGGTCCTGGCAAATGACGGCCAGTGGATGCGTGACGCATTCAACGATCGTCAGCCATGGGTCTTTCCATGCCTAGAGCGCGCCTTCCTGCGCCATGCCCGGGGGCTTTCCCTGGTCCGCGGGCTCATGGATGCGCTCAGCGCCGGACAACTGGGCCGCGGCGTCGTGGGTTGCGACAGCTGGGCCTGGGCCTACCTGATGCATATCTGGCGCGGCCGCTCCCCGTGGTCCCTCGCCGCCCAGGCATTCGACCACGAACACCTGGCACATTGGTTCGGTCGGCTGGCGGCCGGCGCCGGGCAGCGGCATTTCGATTTCCGCCAGGCCCGGGACGGCCGTTACGTGCTGCCCCCTGCCGGAGGCACCGGTGAAGAAGACGATACGCCGCCCAAGACCACCAGCTTCCTCCGGCACCTGGCCGCCCATGCCCGGGGAATCCCCGGCATCGCCCTGGCACTCTGGCGTGCGTCCCTGAGGCTGGGGCCGGAAGATCCCCCTGAAGACGGCGCCGACGAGGGCAGCGACGACACTCCCACCCCAACGGCGCCCCATTCGACCCTCTGGGTAACGGCGTGGGAAGCGGTCCATCGGCCCAGCCTGCCGTCGGAAAAAGACCGTGACCTGGCCTTTGTAGCGCACACCCTGCTGCTCCACGACGGCCTGTCCGAGGAGCTCCTGGCGGATGTCCTGCCCCTGTCCGCGCCCCGGATCCGCCAGGTCCTCTCCAAACTGGAAGAGACGGGCACCGCCGGTGTGGACAGGGACCGCTGGCGCATCACCGCGCCAGGATATCCGGCTGTCCGGCAGTTCCTCCAGAACGAGGGATACCTCATGGATTCTTTTTAGGAGATTCTCATGAACGGCATCGGCAGCATCTCCGACATCGCCCTAAAGCTGAATGCATGGAACCTGATCATGATCGGGTTGATCATCCTCTGCGCCTGCCTCCTGGCCGTGGCGAGCCAGCGCCTGCTCCCGTGGCTGGCGGGGAAGCTACCGGGGCGATACCGCTACCAGGTCCTGGCGCTGGTGCCGCTGATGCGGCTTCTGATCATCGCCGCCGGCATCGTCCTCATCATCCCCCACATCATCGAGCCGACATTCGAGAACCTGATGGCGCTGCTGGCCGCCTTCGGCGTCGCGCTGGGATTCGCCCTCAAGGACTATATCAGCAGCCTGGTGGCCGGCGTCGTCACCCTCTACGAAATGCCCTACCGGCCCGGGGACTGGATCGAGATCGAGGGCGCCTACGGCGAGGTAAAATCCATCGGCATGCGCGCCGTCACGATCGTGACGCCCGATGACACCGCCGTGATCATCCCCCACCTCAAGCTCTGGGACCGCCCCATCTCCAATGCCAACGGCGGCAGCCACAACCTGATGTGCGTGGCCGACCTCTATCTCCACCCCCGGCATGATGCAAACCTCGCACGGGAGGCTCTCCTGGATGTGGCCCTCACCAGCCCTTTCCTGCGCATCGAGCGTCCCGTCAATGTCGTCGTTTCGGAAAAGCCCTGGGCCACCCACTACCGCATCAAGGCCTACCCCATCGACCCGGGGCAGCAGTTCAACTTCATTACCGACCTCACCATCCGCGGTAAGGCCACCCTCTCGGATCTGGGGTTCGAACTCGCAAACGCAGTGCCGGCGTACGCATGAAGCCAGGCTGCCGCGGGCATGGGCCTGCTGGGGACTGCGGGTTCAGGGCCGCCAAGAGGATGATGCCGCCGGCGTTGACCCGCATCGGTGCGGTGATCCAGCAAAAGCGACGCATGCTGGCGCGATTCTGCATGGCGGCCGGCCTCGCCATTGCCATGGCGGCAAGCCCCGCCGCTGCAGGCAGCCGGGACCCCGATTCGTCCGTCGCCGCCGTACGCCTTTTCCAGGAGGCGCTGTCGCAGATCGAAGCCTACGCCCTGCACCCGGCGGAGCCCATGGCGATGGTGGAGACCGCGCTCCGGCAGTACCTGAAAACCGCCGACCCCTATGCCGAATACCTGACGGCTGATGAATTCGCTGCATTCCGCAGCCCCCCCACCGACGCCCGATTCTCGGGCATCTCCATGGGCCTCGGCAGGGAGGCTTCGGGAAGAGTCTTCTGCATCCCCGACCCAGGCGGAGCAGCGGAGCAGGCCGGGATTGCCTACGGCGACATACTGGTGAACGTGGACGGCGCCCCGGTGGCCGGACTGTCGGCATACCAGGCGGGGCTGCGAATCCGGGGCCGGGCCGGAACGCCGACGGTCCTGACCCTTCAGGGCAAAGACGGCATGGAGCGGACGATCCGTCTCCTTCGCCGGCAGCACCCCTTGAAATCGGTTTTCACCATGGACGCAGGTCCCTTTGCCATCATCAGGATCCCCAGATTCATCCAGTCCACCCCCCGGGAGCTGAAGCAGGCGCTGCTGGCCGGCCCGGATGATGCGAATGCCCGAATTATCGACCTGACGGGAAATATGGGCGGCGACCTCGACGCGGCCATGGCGTCCGCTGCCCTCTTTCTGCCCGAGGGCAGCCCCATCCTGACGGTGAAAAGCCGGGACGGCCTCCAGCGCCACGTATGCGACGGATCGCCGTCGGACCTGGAATCCCGCCTCTTCCTATGGCAGGACGCCCGCACGGCGAGCGCCGCGGAGGTCTTCATCGCCGCCCTGGTTCTGAACGGCCGGGCCGTTTCCATCGGGGAGAGGAGCTTTGGCAAGGGCGTGGCCCAGCGGGTCCTCGAAATGCATGACCGATCGGCCCTCATCCTGACCTACGCCGCCCTCTACCCCCCAAGCGGCCGTTCCTTCCACGGAAGCGGGCTGTCGCCGCTGGTGCCCCTGGCAGCCAGGGGCAGGGACGCATATGTCCACGCCACTCACCGGCAGCTTGCGCAATCAGGCGATTGAGCCCGCGTCCATACCGACACGCACCCGGGATTCATCGGAAAAAAGCATCCACAGGGCTCCAGGCGCTTTCAGGGCATCCACGGGCGCCTCTATTTCTTCTGTTTGGGCTCACAAGCCTGCAGGGCATCAACGTTCTCCCCGCAGGCCGATGAGACATCGCACCCGGTGCACCCGCATGCGCAGGAATCCCCTGATTTCCGGGAAAACGCCATCCGGATCCGCCGAATGATGTATATGAGCGATATACCGACCACGATCACCACAATGATATTTTCCATCATATGTTACCTCGATATTTCCGAAGGCCCAGTATCCCTCCCACGATATTGAGCAGGGCCGCGAACAGGAAGGGAAGCAAGGTGTACCCGCCTTAAGCTCACTATCCTAAAAAAGTAAGCGTCTATGAAGGTCAAGACAACCGCCTCGTTGGCGGCAGCCCAGATGATGAGCGCGTATTGGTCCGCCCGGCAAATCCAGCCGGCTGCGACATGGCTCCATGGAGCAGATTCGGCTGCTGAACCAGGATTACGGGTACTGTCAGATATGGAAAGCGGCGCTTGGAGGATTGATATCGATGGAGGGTTCAGGCGTCATGCGTACCGTGTATTTCAGGGGATGCACTGTTGCCGTCCCTCCAAAAAACGGAATTGGGGACCTGAATCTCAGCGAAGATGGGGGAGGAGTTGCGGCCGGGGTGCCATCAAATGGTGGAATCATTGGCGGCCGCCGGCCGGAGCTCACAAAAGGGTCAATCAATTCATGGTTTCTGTCCGCAGCTCCTGCTCGAGCAGGCCCCGGACAGCGGAAATGTCGGACATCAGGAGATCCCTTTTGGACTTCATCTCCGAACGACGACGATGAAGCTCAAAGCTCCGGCGCCGCCAGGCGTTCTTGGCCTTGCCGGCGCCGACGCGGGCGGGCGTCTTTGCCAACCAACGCCGGTGATCGTTGATCTCACGGGTCAGGTGATCTATATTCCTGGAGATAATGGAGACCTTCATTTCAAGGGAAGTGATCGATTCGGTAATTTGTTCGGGGGTCTGCATGGCGATTCCTCTCTTTGGTTCTGTGCGGTAAAACATGCCCCGTCGGATTGGGCAACGCCCCGATCCGGTTGGCCGCCAGCCAATGCAGCCGTTGTAATTCGGTTCTATTGGATTTTGATGTGCCCCATATTATTTTTTTGTTAAATCCGAGGTTAAAGGAGCTTGTTCATGGATCTTTTCTTCAAAACCGTTACCTGGGCCGGCTCCGCCCTGGTCCTTTTCCCCCTGGCCGCCGTCATCGCAGGCATTTTCTGGTTCCGGGGACGGGGGGCAGATGCGGTGCTGGTAGGTGGAGGGCTGGTGGGCGCCTTCGTACTGGTTCACGGCCTCAAACGTTTCTTCGCACGTCCGAGGCCCGCTGTGGATGATATGCTGGTAACCATGCCGGACGGCTTTTCATTCCCCAGCGCCCACACCGCCCAGGCTGTTGCCTTTGCCTTTGCCTGCGCCCTGGCCGCCGGCCGCGGCGCCGACCCGGCAACGGGGTTATTGACCTGGGGAGGCCTGGGCCTTGCCGCACTGCTGGTGGGAATCTCCCGGATCTACCTGCATGTCCACTATGTTTCGGATGTCATCGCCGGCGCCGTACTCGGTGTGGCCTGGGTGCTGACGCTGAACCTCGTGTTGAAGTGGGCTGCCCAGCGCATCTGAAGGGCATCCAGCACAGCCAGGGCCCGGATTCCGAGGCGACCCGGCGACGAACTCAATCGAAAGGGAGGGGCAATTGAGAAACAAGTTCCTGGGAACGGGTGAAAGCGGATTTCATCCGCTCCGCAAGATCATGGTTGTCCTTTCCGGACTGAAATACGCCGTCCGGTATGATTTCAGTGTTACCTACAAGCTCGTGCTTTCGACCGCGGTGCTCGCAATCTTCTTCATGTTCCGCCAGTGGGTCGACTTCCTGCTCCTGATGGCGGCAACGGCAATGATGCTGCAGGCGGAACTCTTCAACAGCGCCATCGAGGCTGTCTGCGATTTCATCACCACGAAGGAAAGCCGCAAGGTCAAGGTCATCAAGGACATCTCCGCCGCCGCCGCCGGCATCAGCATCCTCCTCTGGGGAGTCATCCTCGGGATCGAAACCTATCGCGTCATTCACCTCTTCCGGCTGCTCCACTGAACCCCACCCATAACGCCTGGCTCCGGCCCCCTTATCGGCTTTTTTTCACCGATGCCCCGGCAATGCGTCAGTCCAGATCAAGGGGACGAAGCACCTTGGGGTCGGTAATCACGCAGACCGGGCATCGGGCCTGGAGGCTCACCCCCTCCACCGCGCTGCCGACGTACCACCGGCCGCCTTTCTCCTTGGTATGGGACCCCATCACGATCAGGTCCGCCCCGGTCTCTTCCGCACATTTCAGGATCTCTTCCGGCGGTGACTGCCCTTCCCGGATCTGATGCTCATGGGCAATATCGCCGGGAACCTCGCCGCAGAACCGGCGCATTTCGGATGCAGCTTCCTCGCCCCCGGATGCCATGTGAAAAGTGGTGAGCGAAGCGCCCTCTTTCCGGGCCACATCCACTGCAAATGCCAGGGCGCATTCACAGGATTTCGAAAAGTCCGTGCTGAGCAGGATTTTGTTGAATTCGAGAGGCGCACCCGCTGCCTGGGCATTGACCAGCATCACCGGGCATCGTTCCCGCTGGACGACCTTCTGGACAGTGCTGCCGACATGACTCGGCACTCTCATCACGCCGATTTCCCGGGCCCGGCCGGCATGGGGGCCCATCACGATGAGGCTGGAGCGCTGCTTCCGGGCGGTCTTGAGGATCATCATCCAGGGAAACCCCGGCGTCACATCGATCCGCAAATTGACCCCCGACCCCACAACATCGCCGCAGGCCTGTTCGATGGCTTCCCGAACGGTCTGGCCATAGGCGTCGTTGTAGACCATCTCCTCTCCGGTCTTGAAATGCTTGACAAATTCACGGTCGATGGCTGCCGAGGACTCCGCCACGTGGAGGATCCTCAATTCCGCCTGGTGCTCGCGGGCCAGTTGCGCCGCGACGGCGACCGTTGCATCACAGACCTCGACCCTGTCCGTTGCAGCTAAAATTCTGGAAAACATGTGGCCACCTCCTTTCGATGCGTTCGATGACGCAGTCAAGCGGTGATGGTGGTGCTGGGCCGCAGCACTTCTTCGGCGCCGAATGCAAGAATTTGTGCAAGGGATTCTCAGCCCAGCTTATACTCATAATATAGCAAGGAAGATGCCAGATTTCCAGGTTCCACGGCAGCATATGCGTAACGCACCAACATCTATCCAATTATTCCATTCTCGAGAAGCATCATCAAAACGATGGTTTTCGACAGGGTTGCACCCCTGCAAAGGCATGCCATTGCAGTATCGCAGAAAAGCGACGGTATGTGCGGCGGTTTCAGGGGGTCCGGCGGGTATCCTTTGGCGAGGGCGACGCGTCCAGGGGCCGTCCGATTTCCGTCATGGCCCCGGCGACGGTCTCGGCCGACGTCTGGAGCATTTCCACCGCAGCGTCGGAGAGCACATAGTACGGCCCACGCATCTCCAGCGACTCCCGGGTGACCACCGCATCCACCCCCTGGGCGACCAGCCACCTGGCGGCGAGGATGCCTTTGCCCTGGGCCACACGGGAATACGGGTTGACGAGGGGTTCCACCGAAGCAGTACTCCGATCCTTCGCTCGGAGGGTGACCCGGACGAACCAGGGCGCCTCCCCGAAGTGGCGGGAAATCGTTCGGCCCTCGGCGTCGTCCACGGGCAGCGCATAGACCAGGCGGGACTTTTCTGCGGTGTGGAGGTGCAGCAGCACCCGGTCGACATTGTCGATTCGCCGCTTGATCCGCGATTCGATACGGTCGGCGACGGCGTCCGCACGGCCGAGGTCTCGGGTGTCGAGGAGGAGCTGGGCTTCGATGAATTTGTACCGACCGGAGTTTCGCCCCGTCAGCTCCCGCACCTCCCGGACCAGGGGCTCTTCCATCATGATGTGCTCGGCCCGGCTGAGGGTCGGATAATCGAGGGAGGCATCCAGAAGCACCCGGATGCCGTCGACGAGGATCTTTCCTCCGGACCAGAAGACAAACACGGCGATGGGAATGGCGGCAAATCGGTCCAGGTCGAAGCCCCAGTAGGCCGACAGCAGCCCGATCACGACCATGGCGGCCGCAAACATATCCATGCGGATGTGCCGGGCATCGGCCATCAGCCCCGGCGAGGCGATTTCGCGGCCGACCCGCAGCTCATACCTGGAAAACGCATAGGTAACGCCCATGGCCAGGACCATGCATGCCAGTGCGCTTTCAACGTTCTGGAGCGGTGCGGTGCGGCCGCCCAGGGATTCCATCACGATCTCATACCCGGCATAGAAAATGGCCAGGGAGACCAGAACCGCCACCAGGTTCTCGACTTTGTAAAGGCCGTAGGGGAACGCCCGCGACTTCCGGCGGGCGATGACCAGGCCCACCAGCACAGTGGCCGATGCAACGACATCGGCCAGGGAATGAATGGCCTCGGCTTTCAGGGCTACGCTGCCCGACTGGAGCGCAAAAAAATACTTCATGCCAAAGAGAAAGACGTTGACGCCAATGGACAAAAGGGCAACCTGGTGTCCCTTGTCCAGTTTCCGCATGTGGATGCCCTCCGGCGGAACCGCCTGAACAACGGCGTCGGCGGCCGGTGCCTCCGGACGGTCTTCGGCTTTGACTTCGTTGGATTTCATCCCAATGTTTTCTGGTATGCAGGCAAAATAATGTCTGACAGCGGTTTCACCCTATCAAATTCAGCCCATAATCTCAAAACATTTCTTCCAACACAACGAAACCCAAGCCAAGGAGGCGATTCCATGCCCCAGACCAGCCACCCTGCTCCCGGGGGGTTCCCTCCCTTCATCTACGGCACCGCCTGGAAGGAGGATGCCACCCATTCCCTCGTCCGGAAGGCCCTGGAGGCGGGCTTTTCGGGCATCGACACCGCCAACCAGCGCCGCCACTACGTTGAATCCGCAGTGGGGGATGCCGTGGCGGAAGCCGTAAAGGAGGGCGTCACCCGCCGGGAGGATATCTTCATCCAGACCAAGTTCACCTATGCCGAAGGGCAGGACCACCGGATCCCCTACGACGCCGGGGCCGATCCGGCGACGCAGGTCCGCCAGTCCTTCGAAAGCTCCCTCAAGCACCTGCAGACGGACTACGTCGACGCCTACGTCCTCCACGGCCCTTCGGTTCGGCGCGGCCTTGCCGACCGGGACTGGGCGACATGGCGTGCCATGGAGGCGATCCATGCCGAAGGCGGCGCCCGGCGCCTGGGGGTGAGCAACATCGAACTGGACCAGCTCGAAGCGCTCGTCGACGGTGCTGCAGTCAAGCCCGTCTTCGTCCAGAACCGCTGCTATGCCCAGCTCGAGTGGGACCGTCCCATCCGGGACTACTGCCGAACGCACCAGATCGTCTACCAGGGCTTCTCCCTCCTCACCGCCAACGCCTTTCTCCTCTTTCATCCCGGGGTGCGACGCATCGCCTCCCGGGTGGGCGGAACAACGGAGCAGGTGGTCTTTCGTTTTGCGATCCAGCTGGGGATGCTCCCCCTTACCGGCACCACCAGCCCGGTCCACATGCGACAGGACCTCGACTGCGCCGCTTTTACCCTGACCGATGACGAGGTCCGGTACATGGAGGGGATCGCACTGCCCTGACCGCAAACGTCGCCCCGCGTACCATGGCAAAATCGACAATCCCCTTTTTCTCGGATGGGCATCGTGTTATTTTATTCCATACTGGCAGTCACCGGAGCCTGGGGAAGCCGGCTCCCCCCGGGGGCCGGCATGTCCAGATGAACCAACATCTTCGGGAGAAAGCAGCCATGGACACAGCAACCCTCCAGAAACACTTCAAGGTCATCCGGATCATCTGGCTGGCCATGCTGGCATCGCTGGGCATCTATCTCATTGTATGCCTGGCGGCGGGCAATGCCATACCTCGGGAGGTCGACAGCGACGCGCCCCTCGACCTGATACGCAGAATCCTCATCGGCATATCCGCCGTTGAACTGATCTTCATCGATATCTACAGGAAGCGGACGCTGAAGCCCCGGCCCGGGCTTACGCAGGCGGTGGTGGTCCAGAAGTATTCGCTAACATCGCTGGTATCGTGCGCCGTCGCAGAGAGCATCGGCATCTTCGGGATGGTCCTCTACTTCCTTGGCGACAGCCCGGTGTATCTCTATTTCCTGATTGCCATCGCGGCGATGTCGATGCTCTATTACCGGCCGAAATTCGTAACGCTCGAGGCACTGGTCCGTGCTGCGGAGCGGAGCATTTGACCGCATGGGGCCCCGTGCCGGGTCGTCCGATTATTTTCTCATTTTTATCCGGATTTCATTTCGGCGCACATCCATGTCATAGTGCCGGAAATCCGTGGCATCGATGATTGCCCGCACGCGATCCGGGGGGAGGGGCCTTGCCGGCCGGTGAATCTTCAGCGCGGTGAACAGCCACAGGAAAAACCGCTCCTGGGCCTCCAGGGATGCCTGCCACTGCTGCCGAAGCTGCGGATGCCCCAGATTCGTGGGATCAAAGACCCACGCCTGCCCGCCTTTTTTCAACACCCGATAAATTTCCCGGAACACGCCGACCGGATCCTTCAGGGAATGGAGCATGCCGGTGCTGACCACCATGTCGAAGCGGGCATCCCCGAACCGCAGGCGTCCGGAATCCCCCACCACGAAGCGGACCTGACGCCCGACTCCCGCCTTTGCTGCGTTGGCCCGCGCCGCCGCGATCATCCTGCGGCTCAGATCCACTCCAATGATCCGGAGATCCGGCGCCCTCCTGGCGATCTCCACGGGCAGATGCCCGGGACCCGTGCCCAGGTCGAGGATCCAGCCCCGGTCGATGGCGGCGACGACCTCCCCGGCCACCGGCCGGTAGTAGCTGTCCACCGCAAACTGGGTGGCCTTGATATAGGCTGATGCCAGGGGGCTCGGGATTCTTTCGATTTTGATCCACGGCTTCATCGGACCTCCAACCAACATGCACGATACTGGTCGAAAAAGAGCGCTGCTGCAACGGCCGGCGAAACAAATCCATCAAGGCCATTTTCATCCACTCCCTGAGATTTTGCAAGGTAAATAGGCGAGGCTCCCAGAAGCAGGCATAGGAAGCAACAAGGCAGCAAAATCGGATCCCGATCGCAGCGATATGTCTGCGTGAAACGACATTACAACTCTCTCAAAAAAAGGTCGGGCATGAAAGACAGACAACAGATCATCGCCATACTGGCCTCATGCAAACCGGAACTGGAAAGCCGGTTCAACGTAAAAGGCCTGGCGCTGTTCGGTTCCTACGCCCGCGGCGATCAGCAGCCTGAAAGTGATGTAGATATCCTGGTTGGTGTGGGACCAGAGATCGGCCTTGATTTCGTGACTTTGGCGGACCGGATCGAAAGCCTTTTGGGGCAGCCGGTGGAAGTTGTTTCCCGGCGGGCGCTCAAACCGAAATTTTTAGAGCGCATCAAGGGCGATCTTGTCTATGTCTAAACCAACTCAATCACGCCATGCCGGGTAAAAAAAAAGGCCAACCGAAACGGTTAGCCCCTTGATTTCTTTGGTGCCGGGGGCGAGAATCGAACTCGCACGGGCTTGCGCCCGGAGGATTTTGAGTCCTCTGCGTCTACCTATTTCACCACCCCGGCAGAGATCCGCTTTTTATAGTTAAATTCGACGTTATTGTCAACCTATTTGAGGATGCATTTAGGTGATTGCAAGGATCCGATCCGCTGGAATCACGCCGTCTCTCAGGATCCGAAGGTGTTCTCCGGTAACGTCGACCACGGTGGAGCCGACGCCCCCTGCGAGGGGACCAGCGTCCAAAATGCAATCCACCGCCGCAGCAATATGGGGATCCAAATGGAAGATGTCGGCGCAGGCCGGTCGACCCGCCAGGTTGGCGCTGGTACCCGTGAGGGGGGCGCCTGCGGCCTTCACCAGAGCCCTGGACACCGGGTGGCTGCAGAGCCGGATGCCGATCCTTCCGGTGCCGGCGGTGAGAAGGGGGGATACGCCGGGGGCGGCCTCAAAAACCAGGGTAACGCCGCCGGGCCAAAACTGCTCCATGATCCGGCGGGCGCGGGAAGGGATGCGCCGGACGAACCGCGCCACATCGCTCATCTGGTGGACCAGGACCAGGATCGGCTTGTCCTTGGGCCGCTGTTTGATCTCGAATACCCGCTCAACAGCGGCCGGGTCGAGGGCGGCGGCCCCAAGGCCGTAAAGGCATCGGGTGGGCAGCACCACTACGCCGCCCGAACGGATGAATTCGGCAGCCGCCCGGATCGATTTCCGGGCGGAAGGGCTGTCAGGATCGCGAAGATCGCGAACGCGATGATCAGACAAATTTTGCCAGCTTTGCCGATTTTGCCTCGACCTCTTTGGCCATGTTCTCCTTGAATGCCTCGAGCAGCGCAGCCACATCGGGGTCTGTCAGGGCAATCATCTGGGCGGCCAGGATCCCTGCGTTTTTCGCGCCTGGCTTGCCGATGGAGACCGTCGCCACGGGGATGCCCGGGGGCATCTGGACCGTGGAGAGGAGGGAATCCATCCCCTGGAGGCATGAGGAGTCGATGGGCACGCCGATGACCGGCAGGGTGGTGTGGGCCGCCAGAACCCCGGCCAGGTGGGCGGCATGGCCTGCGCCGGCAATGATGACCTGCATGCCTTTTGCCTTGGCCTGGGAAGCATAGGCCATGGCCTTCTCGGGGCTCCGGTGGGCCGATGCGACGATCATCTCGCAGGGGATCCCGAATTTCCGGAGCATGGCCGCAGCCCCGTCCATGACCCCCAGGTCCGAATCGCTGCCCATGACAATGCCCACCCGGGGGGCGACTTCGAAGCGCTTGAGGGCCTTTTTGCCGATATCCTTCCGGAACTGGGCACCCTTCCAGGAGATCTTGCCCACCGCCTTGTAGGCCCGGGTGATGGCGGTCTTGACCGTGTCGCCCAGCGCCGTAACCCCCAGCACCCGGCCGCCGCTGGCGACGATGCCGCCGCTGTCATCGGCCGCCGTCCCTGCATGGAAGACGAATAGGTTCTTCATGCGGCCGACGCTGTCGAGTCCGGAAATGGGCATGCCCTTTTTGTAGGAACCGGGGTATCCGCCCGAGGCCATGACAACGCAGACCGTTGCACGCTCATCAATATCGAGGCGGCACTGATCCAGCTGCCCATCGATCACGGCCTCCATTACCGGAATGATGTCGTTCTTCATACGCATCAGGAGCGGCTGGGCCTCTGGATCGCCGAAGCGGGCATTGAATTCGAGGACACGGATCCGGTCCTTGTCGATCATCA
>CAJXSB010000057.1 GCA_913060435.1 uncultured Desulfococcus sp. | reverse complement strand
ACTTAAAAATTGGTATTCGGCGAATAAAGCCTTTCGAGATTCATGGAAACGTAATCCACGAAACGCCAATATGATCTATTGGTATAGCTATAGCTTAATTCAACTAGGGCAAGTGGATAAGGCGTGTGCAATTCTGAACGGAGGATTGGAAAAAGCAGTGGAGGACAAAAAGGCGCACTCATTATGCCAAGATTTGTCGATTAATTATTGCAACCGAACTGATCAACGCAACTAATAGCGATAAGTTGTCATCAATTAGGGTGAAATAAGCACATGTTTTGTGGTTGCTGTAGATGGCATCAAAATTGCTCTCTTGTATTCTTAAAAGGATTCTATACAAGGAGGCGTTACTGTGTCGGCTATGTTGAGAGGACAAAAAGGTTTTACGCTTGTAGAACTGATGATAGTTGTTGCGATTATTGGTCTGCTGGCGTCCATGGCGGTTCCCGAATATTACAATTTCAGGTGCAAGGCCAAGCAGAGTGAAGCCAAAGAGTCTCTGGGGATGTTGGCCAAATGCGAGGAGGCCTATTTTCTTGAATACGATACTTACAGCATCGACAAGGGGAACATAGGCTTTTATATGAGGGGTACGCCCTACTATAGCTATAAAATCATCTCAGCGGATGGAAAAGGTTTCGTCGCCGAAGCGAATGCCACATACAAAGGGCGTGTCGACAGTTGGGTCATCAATGATAAACTGACCCTAAAAAACAATCAAAATGGCTGTGTGAAATAGCCAGTGAGATGTTCAACGAATCTGTATGATTCTATCATAATCAGATGAAAAGCATTTTTAGTTACAGCAAAAGATATTATTGTGTCAGCACATTTGTATTCTTCTTTATTTCCACAGTGGCATTTCAGGGACATTATCTTGATATCCGTTATACGGAGCGAATCATCTTGCCAGAGTGTCCATGGTGTGATGCGAGCGCTAAAGGGGATATTGTTTATCTCCCGTTCGATGCATCGATCATGCGCCTCATCTCTCCAGCAAATCCGGAGTTTATAGCGGATGCCCTCTGGATGAGGGCGCTCTATTATTTCGGCAAGCATTCGCTTACGGATCAGCAATATCCATATCTGCTGAATTTGCTGGACATCACTACGGATCTGGCGCCGCGTTGGAAATTCCCTTACACCTATGGCGCCTTGATAATGGCGGATTCGGAAGGAGGAGCCGATGACGCATCTTACATGATCGAAAAGGGGTTGATCCATCATCCTGAAGATTGGCAGCTCTGGTTTTTCAAGGGATACCAATTGATGAAAGAGGGGCACAATCTGGAAGCTGCGGAGGCGCTTCATACTGCTTCCGTGCTGCCCGACGCCCCCGTGTTTCTGGCGGAGCTTTCGGCGACATTGATGACGCGCGAGGGCCGCAGGGATATGGCCCTTCGGTTTCTGCAGCAGTCGCTTCAGATGATCAAGGACCCCCGTCAGCGTGAGTTTATCATTCGAAAGATTCAAAAGGTCAGGGCGCAATATGACGCTACCGGCACTCCAGTGGATTAAGGCCAGTTTCTCTGTTCGGGACGGATTCTGGATGAGGCGGAAAGCCATTGTTCAGGATTTGAACATGGCGGTTCCCAAGGGCGCGGCCCTGGGCCTTGTCGGCCCCAACGGCGCGGGCAAGACCACCTCCATCAAGCTGGCGGCGGGCCTGATGCCGCCGGCTGGGGGCCAGGTGCTTGTTAACGGGGTTTCCGCGATGGAGCCCCGGGCCCGGAAGGGCATCGGGCTGTTGACCGAGACCCAGTACATCTACCCGCACCTGAAGGTGCGGGAGTGGTTGGGCATGCTGGCGGGTTTCTCGGGGCTCAAGGGCCGCCGCCTCCGGGAGCGGGTGGATGCCGTCCTGGCGCTGGTGGAGCTGACCGATCGGGCCGGCATGATGTTGAATACCCTCTCCAAGGGGCAGTTGCAGCGGGCAGGCCTGGCCCAGGCCCTGGTGCACGAGCCCGAGATTCTCCTGCTGGATGAGCCCATGAGCGGTCTCGACCCGTACTGGCGCTATCGTCTCCACAAGATCTTGATGGAATACAAGGCCTCCGGCGGCACCCTGCTCTTCAGCTCCCATATCCTGGTGGATGTGGAGCGCCTATCCGACCGGGTCGCCCTCATCGAGCAGGGGCGCGTCCGGTGGACCGGCGCCCTCACCGACATGCCCCGGCAGGTCGTGGGGTATGAGGCGGTCTGTCGCGCCCAGGATCCCGGGGATTTCAAGGCCCTGACCAACGGGCATCATCCCGAGCGCCTGCCCAACGGGCAGTGGCGGGTTGCCATCCCCATCGACAAGAAAGAGGCTTTGCTGAACATGGCCGCCCAGGGGGGGATCTCCATGGAGTCACTGCGTCCGGTGCAGGAGGAGATCGAAGAGGTGCTTTTCAAATTCGCCGGCATGGGCGCCGGTACGCCGGAAGGCAAGGAGGTGGACGCATGAACGCTATCATGATTCCCCAGATCAAGGCCCTGGCCGTCAATGTCTGGCGGGAGGCGGTCCGGGACCGCCTGGTTCTGCTGCTGGTCGGCTCGGGTATCCTGATGATGCTGGTCTCCCTGGTCTTCGGGCAAATGATGGTGGGCGGCCGGGAACGGGTGCTCCAGGACATGGGCTTCTGGGTCCTGGGGATCTGGGGGCTGATCGCGGTGCTCTACCTGGGCGCCGGCGTCATCAAGCACGAGCTGCAGCGCAAGACGGTCTATCTCGTTCTCTCCCGACCGGTGGGTCGCACGACCTTTCTCCTGGGAAAATATTTCGGCATGGTCCTGGTTTTGATGTCAGCCTTCGGCCTGCTGGCCGCGGCGTGGCTGCTGATCGTCGCGTCCAGGGGGATACACCTGAATCCCATGCACTTCTGGGCATTGGGCTTCATCCTCGGTGAATGGCTGCTCCTGGCGGCCGTCAGCCTCTTTTTTGCCAGCTTTACATCCCCGTTGCTCCACAATTTTTTCCTGATTTCGGTCTCCTTTCTCGGGCACTGGAGCAACGAGCTCAAGATTTTCGCAGACAACGCCAAGACCGCAGCCCTGGAAACGCTCCTGAATACACTCTACTATCTCCTGCCCAACCTGGAGGCGCTCAATTTCCGGGAGGCCGCCGTCTACGGGGATGTTGTCAGCCACGCTATCCTCTGGCAGGGGGTGGTCGTTCTCCTGGGGTGGACCGCCACGGCGCTGGTGGCAGCCAACCTCATCTTCCTGCAGCGAAGGCTCCTCTAAAAGGAGCTATGCGCCTCTGCTCCTCCAAAGACGTGGGGCAGCGCCGTTGGATGTGGGTGCTGCCCTGCAGCTTCCTTCTCCTGGTCGGCGCTGTCAGCCTCCTCTGCCTGGTGCCGCCGGTCAGCCGCGACGCCCTGGTCCATCACCTGAACCTCCCCAAGCTCTACCTCCAATACGGCGAGATGGTCGAGTTCCCCTCGATGCCGTTCTCCTATTTTCCCATGAACCTCGACCTCCTGTTCATGATACCTCTCTGGCTGGGAAATGACATCGCGCCCAAATTCATCCATTTCGGCTTTGCGCTCCTGACGGCGTGGCTGATCCATGGATATCTCAAACCGCGGCTGGGGCGCCCGTATGCCTGGCTCGGTGCGCTTTTCTTCCTGTCGATCCCCATCATCGTAAAGCTTTCCATCACCGTATATGTGGACCTGGGCCTGGTTTTTTTTTCCACCGCGGCGCTGCTGCTCCTTTTCCGATGGGTCGAGGCGGGGTTTCGCTGGCCGCTGCTGGCGGCCTCTGCCGTCTGCTGCGGCCTTGCCATGGGTACCAAGTACAACGGCCTGGTCGTCTGCTTTCTGCTGACGGCCTTTGTTCCATGCCTCTATTCGGCGATGCAGAAAAGGGGCGGTCGGCTTTTCTGGAAGCCCATCGGCCTGGGGATCCTCTATCTTGCGCTTGCCCTGGCCGTCTTTTCGCCCTGGATGATCCGGAACTGGCAATTAAAGCAGAATCCCGTCTACCCGCTCTACAACCGGGTCTTCCACCCCCCAAAGGCCCCTGCGGCCGCCAAGACGAACCACCGGGAGCCCAGGACGCCCAAGGGGATTTTTGCGTTTCGCAGCATCGTCTATGGCGAATCGGAATGGCAGATGCTTCTGCTCCCGGTAAGGATCTTTTTCGAGGGGCGGGACGGGGATGCGCAGCACTTTGACGGGAAGCTAACTCCGTTCCTGCTGGGGCTTGCGATTCTGGGATTGATGGGAGGGGGGGCGGTATCCGCACGCCGAGAGGTCGCGGGCGCAGACCAGTCAGGGGCGGCGGCATGGCAGACGCGGCAGAAATGGATGCTCCTGGCGTTTTGCGTGCTCTATTTCCTGTTCGCCCTCTTCAGCCGGGTGCTCCGGATGCGGTATCTGGTGCCGATGGTTCCGCCGCTGGTGATCCTGTCGGTCTTCGGCATGAAGAATGGGATGGATATGCTGGCGGGGGTGTTGCTCCGGGAGCGCCGCTGTCTGGCCAACATTGCCGGGGCGGCTGTCCTGGCCGTCTGTTTCGGCCTCAACCTTCACTACCTCTGGGCGCAGTTCCGGGTCGTCGATCCGCTGGCCTACCTCAGCGGGAGGATCAGCCGGGAGGACTACATCACCCGATACCGGCCGGAATATCCCGTGATGCGCTACGCCAACACCCACCTTCCGGCCGACGCCCGGGTATTGTTCGTGTTCATGGGGAAGCGGGGCTACTATCTCGACCGCCCCTACCGCCTTGATGGCGCAGGCCGCGCCAGCCTGTTGATGCGGACCGTCCTCCGGTCGCACACCCCTGAAGAGATCGCCGCAGGGCTGCACGCGGCGGGAATCACCCACATGATGCTCCAGACCGACATCTTCAACCGCTGGGTGGCGGAGGATTTCGAAGGGGAGAAGCAGGCGCTTTTCAAATCCTTTCTGGGCCGGTATACCCAGCTGCTGCACACGCACCATGTATTTGCGCTGGTGGCCCTTTCGCCCGGCGGGAGCGCCGGCAGCGGATAGGCCTTATCCGGCCGCATGCGCCCGCGCCTCCGGCGCGTGGCAGAATGCCGATTCGATTTATCCGGATTGTTGCCGTTTATCCGATCTGTTCCCGGAAGTCATTAATGGTCTTCTGGTAGTCGGGGCTGCCGAAAAGGGCCGAGCCTGCGACGAATACATCCGCGCCGGCCGCTGCGATCCGGGCGATGGTGCCGCTGTTGACGCCGCCGTCGATCTGGATGAGGGGCCGCGCTGCGTCCGGATCCTGGGTGTCTGCCGCTTTCTGGTCGATCATGGCGCGGATCCGGCGGATCCGTTCGAGGCTGTTCTCGATGAATTTCTGCCCGCCGAAACCGGGGTTGACGCTCATGACCAGGACGTAGTCCACATCCTCCAGCACCCATTCGATGGCGGAGAGGGGCGTCGCCGGGTTGAGGACGACGCCCGCCCTGGCGCCGGCCTCCTTGATCTGCTGGATCGTCCGGTTCAAATGGACGCAGGTCTCCACCTGGACGGAGATCCAGTCGGCCCCGGCCTTGGCGAACATCTCGATGCAGCGTTCCGGGTGTTCGATCATCAGGTGGACGTCCAGGGGCAGCCGGGTCGACTTCCGGGCCGCCTCGACAATGATCGGGCCCATGGTGATGTTGGGGACGAAGTGTCCGTCCATGACGTCGATATGGATCCAGTCGGCGCCGGCAGCCTCCACAGCCTGGATCTCCTCTCCCAGCCGTGAAAAATCCGCCGAAAGAATTGACGGTGCGATCAGCTTCATGATGGTATCTCCATGATATCTTTTTTAGGATAATTCTTTTGGGGTATCTAATTGGAACGGCGGAGAATCACACCCCACCGGGGAATGACGGATTGTTCTTGGGCCCGGAGGACACCACCGGCGCCTGGGCCGAACCTGCTATCATATTTTCCGGACAAAGCAAACCGAAAAAAAACCGTCCATGCGGTGGCGATGGGGGAGGGTGCGAAGGCTGCCGTCTTCCTCCGCCAGGGCGCGGGCCCCGGCCGGCAGGTGGCCGGTATCCCGCTGCATGGCAAACTCCGGGTGGGCATCCAGAAAGGCCGCCGCCACATCCGGGCCTTCCTCCGGCTCCATGGAGCAGACCGCATATCCCAGGATTCCCGAGGGCTTGACCAGCGGGGCGAGGCGGGCCAGAAACCGGAGCTGGCGGCGCCCGTAACCGGCGAGGTCGCGTTTGGCTGATGACCATTTGCCGTCGGGGTTTCGGCCCAGGACCCCCAGCCCCGAGCAGGGCGCATCCAGCAGGATCCGGTCGAAGGCGGCGGGACGAAAGGGCGGCGGCGCCTCGAGGTCGTGGCAGAGGAGGCTGACGATGGAAGCACCCAGGCGCTTCATCTCCTGGTTCAAGCGCGAGAGCTTCCGGGGGTAGCGGTCGAGGGCCACGATCCGGCCCTGGTTTTGCATCAGGCCGGCCAGGTGCCCGGTCTTGCCCCCCAGGCCGGCGCAGGCGTCCAGCACGGTCTCCCCGGGCTTGGGCCCCAGGAGGTGCGAGACCAGCTGGGCTGCCTCGTCCTGGACCTGGAAAAGGCCTTGGCGGAATGCGGAGAGCTCGTCAATGGCGGCCGACAGCCCCACCACCATGACGCCGTCGGGTGAGAAAGGGGTCGGCTCCGCTGATGCCGTTTCCGGGGAGAGGGCTGCCATCAGCCTCCGTCGATCCGTTCGCAGGGGGTTGACCCGGAGGGTGATGGGGGGAATCCGGTTCACGGCGTCGCAGAGGCGCGCGGTGGTCTCCGCGCCCCAACGCGCCAGCCAACGGCGGACCAGCCATTCCGGGAACGACTTTTCTACCGCGAGAGCGGCTGCCGGGTCGTTTTCCATGTCCGGGAGGGAGGCGTGCCCGCCGGCGCGGACCGCAGCGCGGAGGAGGCCGTTGACGAAGCCGGCCACCCATCGCGGGGCGCGGGACTTGGTGATGTCGACGGCGGTGTTGACCGCGGCGGCATCCGGGATGCGATCCATGAACCGGATCTGGAAGATCGCGATGCGGAGGATGTTGCGAACGCCCGGGTCGATTTTCCGGAGGGGCCTCTTGGAGAAGTGGCCGATCAAGTGGTCCAGGGTCGCCCGGTGGCGCAGCACCCCGAAGACCAGTGCATGGATGAGGTTGACGTCGCGGCGGTCGAATGGGGGCGCCGTCTCGAAAAAGGATGCCAGGACGTCGTCCAGGGGGCGGCCGTCATCCGACACGGTGTTGAGAATCGAGAGAGCGGCTGCCCGGGGGGTGCTTTCCGGGGGGGTGCTGCCGCTGCGGCCGGCATCCTTTTTGCTCCGCCGGCCGGTATTGCGGCGTCTGGGGGGCTGGCCCATGTCTAAAAATCCGCTGCGGCTATGCCAGGCGCGTGCCGGGGGGGATGGCGCATCCCCGCAGGAAGTCGCGGATGTCGAGGCGTTTTCCCGAGGCGCCCTGGATTTCCAGGATGGTGAGCATTCCGCTGCCGGCAGCCACCCGGAGCTCGTCCGGAAACCCCGTTATCACAGTGCCCGCTGGTGCTCCGGCATCGCCGGGGAGGCTTTTGGCCCGCCAGATCTTGAGCCGCTTGTCGTCCAGAAAGGTGAAGGCGCCGGGCCACGGGTTCATGCCCCGAATCATGCATTCGATGGCGTCGGCATCCTGATGCCAGTCGATGTGGCCGTCTTTTTTCCGCAGCAGTGGAGCGTAGGAGGCAAGGGCCTCATCCTGGGGCGCCGGCTGAACCGCCCCCAATGAAAACTGTTCCAGGGTTTCCAGGAGCAGCGCGGGCGCCATTTCTGAGAGGCGGTCGTGGAGGGTGCTCGAGGTGTCGTCCGCGGAGATGGGCGTCCTGGCCAGCTGGAGGATGTCGCCGGTGTCGAGCCCGTCGTCCATGAGCATGGCGGTGATGCCTGTCTCTTTCTCACCGTTGATGATGGCCCACTGGATCGGGGCGGGGCCCCGGTATTTGGGCAGGATGGAGGCGTGGATATTGATGGCGCCGCGGCGCGGAATTGCCAGCAGGTCTTTGGTCAGAATATGGCCGTAGGCGATGACGACAAGGAAATCCGGGCGGATGGATTCCAGCCGCGCCGTCAGTTCCGGGTCCTTGATGGACCGGGGCTGCAGCACCTCGCAGCCAAGCGATAATGCCGCGGCCTTGACCGGGGGCGGGTGGATCTTCCTGCCCCGCCCTTTGGGCCGGTCCGGCTGGGTCACCACCAGGCGGACGGCGTGGGGGCCCGCGCAGAGCTTGCGGAGCGCCGGCACCGCAAAATCGGGGGTGCCCATGAAGACGATGTCGAGGGGGCTACCCATGGTGCTTCAGCTGTTTCAGGATTCGTTTGCGGTAGAGCTGGCGCTTGAGGGCGCTGATCCGGTCGATAAACAGCGTTCCGTTGAGGTGGTCGATTTCATGCTGGAGAACGATCCCCAGAAAATCGTCCCGCTCGAGCCGGACCGGCTTCCCCTCCCGGTCCACGCCCTCGACCAGAACGGCGGCATGGCGCTTCACGTCAGCCCGGTAGTCGGGCACGCTCAGGCAGCCCTCGTTTTCCGAGATGACGCTGCCCTCGGTCTGGATAATCTTGGGATTGATCAGAACCTGCAGCTCCGGCTTGTCGCCGCCGGGGTTGCCGTCGTATACGATCAGGCTGATGTCGTAGCCCACCTGAATCGCGGCCAGGCCCACACCCGGCGCCGCATACATCGTGTGGGCCATATTGTCGATCAATTGCTGCAGTTCGCCGTTGATGTTCTCAATCAGGCGGGTCGGCTGCTTCAAAAATTTGTCAGGATAGGTTACGATCTGAAGCGGTTCCATGGATCTGTCTTTTCCGTGTAATACGTTTGGTTTCAGCGGCATGGGCCCTCCGGTTCTTCATGTTCCAGGCATAGGCAATATCATAAGCATCAAAAAAGAATATGAAAGCATGAAGACGGGACGGCACCCCGCTGCGGCTATAGCGAGACAAGGCTCCGGGCGGTTTCAATATCCCTTTCGATCTGGCGGGCCAGGGCATCGATGCCGGAGAACTTGATCTCCTCCCGGATGCGTTCGATGAAGTTGACGCGGATCTTTTCGCCGTAGATGTCCCGGTTGAAATCGAGGATGTGGACCTCCACGGTGTAGACATAGTCGTCAAAGGTGGGGCTGTATCCAATGTTGGCCACCCCCTTGAGGCGATGGTCACCGCACTCCACCGTGACGGCATATACGCCCGTTTTGGGTGCGAGCTCATCGTGGAGCTTGATGTTTGCCGTCGGGAAGCCCAGCAGCTTCCCGCCGCGGTTCCGGCCGTGCTCGACCGTGCCGCGGATCTGGTAGTGCCGGCCCAGCAGCTTCTTGGCGCTTGCAACGGCGCCTTCCATCACCAGCTCCCGGATCCGGGTGCTGCTGATTCGGGACTTGCCGTTGGACTGGCTCTGGATCCAGTCGGCCACGATCAGCTCGAAATTGTGGGAGCCGGAATACTGCTTCAGGAATTCGAGGTTGCCCTCGCGGTTCTTGCCGAATGCGTAGTCCCCGCCGACCACGAAGGCCTTCATGCCGATGCGGCGGATCAGGATCTCCTCCAGGAACTCCCGGGCGGGAATCGCGGCAAAGGTGCGTGTAAACGGGACGCAGATGAGCACGTCGATGCCCGTCCGCTCGATCAGTTCGACCTTCTGCTCGTACAGGGTGATCAGGGGGGGGTGTCCGTTCTGCTTCAACACCCGCATGGGATGCGGCTCGAATGTCATGGCCACGGAGGTGCCGTCGATCTCCTGGGCCTTTTCCATGACCTCATGGAACAGCGCCTGATGCCCGAGGTGAACACCGTCGAAATTTCCGATGGTGATCACCGCGTTCCGGAAGGGTTTGGCTATGTTTTCTATGCCTTCGATAAGCTTCATTATAAAATCGGCTTCCTTTAAAATTTGGCTTGACATCAAAATCGAAACCGTATATATACCGCACATCACGAACGAAATCAATCTTCTTTTTGAGGATTGGTCGTCGTCGGGCCGAAGTGGCGGAACTGGTAGACGCGCTAGGTTCAGGGTCTAGTTGCCGTACGGCAGTGGGAGTTCGAGTCTCCCCTTCGGCACCAACAAAATAAAAAAGGCGCACTTTACAAGTGGCGCCTCTTTTATTTTGTTTTGTCTCTGTTAAAAAAGCATAAAATGCCAGAATATGATTGACAACATTCGATCGGCACATTAGTTTTCTCCCGCTCGATACGTCGCTTCTTGGTCGAACCAACGCTCCCCCCGCGAACGAGGATAACCTAAAACAGCAGCTTCCATTACAGCGCAATCCAGCACAGCGGCAATCCAATGGGATCCTTTGTTCGACCCGTTTGCGGTTGAAAGGCCCTTTTTTTTTGGCGGCGAGCCATGGCGGTGTTCTTCGCTTTTCAAGATCAGCAGATAATGCAAATAATATAGATAAACCCTAATACCATTATAAAGGAATTGAAACCATGAACAGCGATATAACCAGCGTCCGAAATATCGGTATCAGCGCCCATATCGACTCCGGCAAGACGACACTGACCGAGCGGATCCTGTTCTATACCCAGCGGATTCACGCCATCCACGACGTCAAGGGCAAGGACGGCGTCGGCGCCACCATGGACTCCATGGAGCTGGAGAAGGAGCGGGGCATCACCATCGCCTCCGCGGCGACCTTCTGCGAATGGAAGGGCCATGAGGTCAACATCATCGACACCCCGGGGCACGTCGACTTCACCATCGAGGTCGAGCGCTCCCTCCGGGTGCTGGACGGCGCGATTCTGGTGCTCTGCGCCGTCGGCGGGGTTCAGTCCCAGTCCATCACCGTGGATCAGCAGATGAAGCGGTACAAGGTGCCGTGCATCGCCTTTGTCAACAAATGCGACCGCAGCGGCGGAAACCCTTTCCGGGTCATCGAGCAGCTGAAGGAGAAGCTGGGGCACAGCGCGGTGGCGATGCAGATTCCCATTGGTGCGGAGGCCAAATTCGAGGGGGTGGTGGATCTCGTCTCCATGAAGGCGCTCTATTTCGACGGCGACAACGGCGAGATCGTCCGGGCCGAGGAAGTGCCGGCGGACCTGCGCGAGGACGCCGAAGCGTATCGCGAGGCGCTGGTCGACGCCGCCTCCATGTTTTCCGATGAGCTGACCGAGGCCATCCTCGAGGAGCGGGAAATTCCCGAAAGCCTGCTGATCGAGGCCATCCGGCAGGGTGTGCTCCAGCGGGAGATGACTCCTGTTTTCATGGGCTCCGCCTACAAGAACAAAGGTGTCCAGCCCCTGCTGGACGGTGTCATGAATCTTCTCCCCTGTCCTTCCGATGTGAGCAACGAGGCCTTGGACATGGAGAAGGATGAGGCGCTGGTATCCCTGTCCAGCGATCCCAAGGCCCCGCTCGTGGCCCTTGCCTTCAAGCTCGAGGACGGCCAGTACGGGCAGCTGACCTACATCCGCGTATACCAGGGCACCCTGGCCAAGGGCGATAGCGTGATCAATGTCCGGACCGGCAAGAAGGTCAAGATCGGCCGGGTGGTCCGGATGCACGCCAGCCAGATGGAGGAGATTGAGTCGATTCCCGCCGGCTACATTGGGGCGCTCTTCGGCATCGACTGCGCTTCGGGGGATACCTTCACGGCGCCGAACCTCAGCCTGACCATGACCTCCATGTTCGTGCCCTCGCCGGTGATTTCGCTGGCGATCGTTCCCAAGGACAACAAGTCCCAGGTCAATATGTCCAAGGCCCTCAACCGATTCACCAAGGAAGACCCCACCTTCAAGACCTTCGTGGACGAAGAGACGGGTGACACCATCATCTCCGGCATGGGAGAGCTTCACCTCGACGTCTATGTCGAGAGGATGCGGCGGGAATACAAGGCCGAGGTGGAGACCGGGCAGCCGAGGGTGGCCTATCGGGAAACCATTACGCGAATGGCCGAATTCAACTATATCCACAAAAAGCAGACCGGCGGCTCCGGCCAGTACGGGCGTGTTGCAGGCTATATGGAGCCGGTGGAGGAGGAGTTCGTCTTCGACAATCAGATCACCGGCGGCGCCATTCCGACCCAGTACATCCCCTCCTGTGAGAAAGGATTCCGGGCATGCATGGACAAGGGGCCCAAGATGGAGTTTCCGGTGACCGGCATCAAGGTCGTCATCAACGATGGTGCGTCCCATTCCGTGGACTCCTCTGAAATGGCCTTCCAGGCGGCGGCCCGCGGGGCGTTCCTCGAGGCCTACGCCAAGGCGGCGCCGGTCATTCACGAGCCGATCATGAAAGTAGTGGTCGAGACCCCCACCGAATTTCAGGGGGCGGTCATGGGGCTTCTGAACCAGCGCCGGGGCATTATCGTCGGATCCCAGGATGAGGGCCCGATGTGCGTGATCGAAGGCCAGGTGCCCCTTTCCGAGATGTTCGGCTTTTCGACCGTGCTGCGGTCGTCGACCCAGGGCAAGGCGCAGTTTACGATGGAATTCTCCGCGTACAAGCAGGTCCCCAAGGGGGTTGCCGAGGAGCTGGTCAAAAAACTTGCCAAAGACAAAAAGAATGCGGCCTGACACCCGGCGGCTGTCGTCTTCGGCCAAGATTATCTATTTCAGGGAAAGGAATTTCAATATGGAAAAAAAAGAAATCATTGGGCGGAATCCCCTCAAAATGATGGGGTATCCGGCTGAGGATATTCTTTCCGAAGGGGGCTTCGGTGCGCTGGTGGCCCGTGCGGGGGTCGGCAAAACCGCCTTCCTTGTCCAGATCGCCATTGACAAACTGCTGCGTGACAGGAACGTGCTCCACATCAGCATCGATGAGCCCGTCGAAAAGGTGTGCCTCTGGTACGAACAGGTCTTCCGGAATATCGCAGACAGCAGCGGCGTCAAGCAGCTCGACCCCTTCTGGGAGCTCATCCTGCCCAAGCGCTTCATCATGACCTTCAAGGTCGAAGGCTTCAGCGTACCAAAGCTGGAGGAGCGCGTCACGGATCTTTCCGAACAGGGCATCTTCTTTCCGCAGCTGATCCTGATCGACGGACTGCCCTTCGAGGAGATGGGGCGAAAGACCTTTGTCGACCTCAAGGCCGTTGCCGAAAGCCTTGGTGTTGCCGTATGGTTTACCATGAAGACGCACCGCCATGAGACGCCTGGCCCCGAGGGCATGCCAAAGCCGCTTTCAAGCGTCGAGGACCTCTTCGATGTTGTCATCGAGCTTCAGCCGGACGGCAAGGAGATCCTTGTAAAGGCCCTCAAAGGGGGGCCGCCCGAATCCAATGCGTCTGCACTGGCGCTGGATCCTTCCACCATGATGATCCGGAGCGCCGCCGCCGCCGCGGCGTCCGGCCGCAAAGCCCAGTAGCCGCCGGGGTGACCGGGCAAGGCGACGACAATGTAACGGCTTTGTCCGGAAGTGCTTCAAGGGTTGGGGAGGCGCGCTGCCGCTGAGATTCTGCAGAACTTCAGCGGCGAGCGGCCCTTCCAGCCCTTTTCAGTCTTTAAGGGTGTAGTAGATGGTGCGGGCCGGGCGGTCGATCAGCTTCCTGCCGAGGTGGATGGCACCGGAACCCTCCAGCGACAGTTCCCCCTGCTTCAAGGTGACGCTGTCGTCGCTGCCGTTGATCTTGACATAGGTCCCGTTGGTGCTGTGATCGGTCAGGACGAAGCGTCCGTCCTTCAATTCGATGCGGGCATGGGATCGGGACACGCGGGTGTCGACGATTTCGAGGTCGTTGTGCCGCTGGCGCCCCATGGTGACCTTCGGGCGATCCTCTCCCATGACAATCAGAAGGGGGCCGAGGCGAAGCTCCAGCAGGACCGGAGCCGCATCAAGGTGTCCTGTGAAGGGGGCGTCGGGAATCTTGTATCGGAGAATGTCGTCGCATTCAATGCAGCGGATGGGCTCGTGATTCGGATCCAGATGCTCCGGATCAATAATATTTTTGCTTCCGCATTCCTCGCAAAAAACGATCATGATGGAAGGATTCCCTGTCAAAGCCAGCATCTCGGTTTTACGCGGATGCAGGGCCTATTTTGAGTCTCGCCGCAGGCGCTGGATCTCTTCCCGGAGCATCGCAAACTCCTGCTGGATGGTTTTCTGTATCATCCTCATTTCGTAAAGAATTTCCTGGCTGATGTGGGTTATGTCCCCGGCATCGGAGGAATTTTCCCTGGCGAGTGCCGTGGCTGGGGGTGTTCCAGCCGAAGCGTTCGGGGCAGGGACGGCAGCTGGCGGAGGCGCGGACGAAGCTGCCCGCCGGCTGGATTTTCGTGCCGACTGAATTTCCATTTTCAGCTTTTTATACTGATTGACATGGGCAAAAAGCATCTTTTTCTTGACCCCGTCGCTGATGTCTTTCGACAGCATCGCCCTCTCGAGGCTGTCGTATACCGCGTGGAGCAATGTAATGGCGTCCACGTGGGCCCGGGCGAGGTTTTTCCGGATGTAATTGCCAAGAGAGGCCAGAAGCCGCAGGTAGGCCAGGACGATCTTGTCGTCCTGGGCGATGGTCTCGAGCTTCCGGATCTCTTCCTCCAGCTTTGCCATCACCGGGTCGGTGATTTCCCACTCCAGCGAGAGGATAACGGACTTCAAACCCTTGATCGGTGAGTTTTCGATCTCTTCGGCATCAATTTTGAAGCCTGCGCCCGCCGATGCCTCCTGAGAGGGCAGTCCGCTTTCGGCAGCGGATGCGGATGCCGGGAGGGGCGCCGCCGCTTCACTGCTGCGGGCCTCTTCCCGCGGCTGCGATGCCCCTGTCGGAGCATCGACCGGCTCCGCGGCGTCATCATCCCCAAAAAGGTCATCCAGACGGCTGTCTACCTGTTCCGTGATGTTGCTGTCATCAATGGGCGCCAATGGTTTTCCTCCTGTTCCGGCGGCATTATAGAAAGATACGGCGGTCACACGATCCGGGCTATTCCCAGAGGGCGGAAATCTTTTCGATGGCCTCCGCGACCTTCAACCGCAGCAGCCCCAGGGAAACCCTTGACCCGAAGATGGAGATCAGCAGGAACTCCTTTTTCACCTTGCTGAAATGGATGCTCTCCTTCTCCCCCTTGTGGAAGAGCAGCGAGAATTCGTTTTCTCCCACAAGCTTGGCCATGGTGTCAACGGCGGCGAAATTGGCCGATGCCAGGGCCGCCAGGGAATATATGTCATGGTCGCATTCGCCGTCATCTGCCTTGGCAACGATGTTGCCCGCCATGTCGATCAGCAGGACGCTGTGCGCACCGCTCTCCACAAGGTCTTCGTGAATGATGCTTTCGATGGTCTCAAGCTGCTCCTGACTGAAGGAATAGTCACTAAAAGCCAGATCATCATCAAAATCGGGTGTCAATGGCCTGCCCTCCTATCTTAGGGTCTTTTGCAAGGACGTCATGGTTAGCGAAATGATTCTTTTGAGGGTCGGGATAACATTTTCACCGGAGACCGCGCTGCCACCAAAGGACGGAACCTTCAGTTGAGAGTTCAGGTCTTTCTCCATCTGCTCCAATGACATGATTTGAACCCCTTCGTTTTCCAAATCCCTCTTATTGTATTGAAGCACCAAGGGGATCTTGAAAATGCTCTTTTTGTATATGGCGAGATTCTCCTGAAGATTCTTGAGGGATAAAAGGTTTTTCTTTCTCTGGTTCAATTGAGAATCTGCTACAAACACAACGCCGTCGACGCCTTTCAGAACCAGACGGCGAGTGGCGTTATATTTTATCTGTCCGGGGACGGTGTAAAGTTGAATTCTAACATCATATCCCATGATTTTTCCGATGTCAAAGGGCAGGAAATCGAAAAAGAGCGTCCGGTCTCCATGGGTTTTGATGCTGACCATATCCGACTTGATGCGTTGGCGAAATTTGGAGAAGATATATTCCAGGTTGGTGGTCTTGCCGCCCCGCCCCGGACCATAATAGATGATTTTCGCCTGCACTTCCTTGTTTTTCAGATTGACGAATGCCAAGCCAATTCCCTCCCGAACTCGATCCACCCATAATGAGGCATCACGATCGAAGATGAAGATGCTGCAGATATGCGCTGCGGGTTCCATTCCATGAAAGCCGAAAAGACCGGCGCCTACACGGCGGAAAAATAGCGCGTGCCGATGGTCGGCATTGCATCGCTGCGGGCATGCTGCAATGTAAGTACTCAGGATCATTTGGGCTATGGAATGTTTTCATCACTGATATCTGGCCATATGGGTTGATGGTATTGTAATAAATTTATTTATACCACTAACCGAAAAAGCGGTCAATATTTGCGGATGGTTTTCTGAAAAAATTCGTCGTACCGAAAAAAAATATCGCTGACGGCGGACGCCCTTGCCCGAGGCTGGTGAAGCGGCACGCCATTTGCCGCCGATTCCCTTCCTGGTTTTTATTCATCTGGATAATATAAAATAAACAGCAATTTAAATATAAAAGAGCTGGCTTGCCGGCCGCTTTTTACGCTATCCGGAAAACGTCCATGCGGCATCTTATGTCGCTGATGGGCAAATGTATAGGCATAAATACCTATGTAAAAATAGGTATTTGTACCGATTGCATTCTTTTTGGAATACATATATTAATACCTATAATCTTTCTCATTGATTCGACGGTCCGTGCCATTGGCCCAGCGTTCGATGGAAGGCCCTTCGACATGAGAAGCCAACCCTAACGGTGAAAGGAGTCATCATGAAACAATTCAAACTGTTGGTTGCTGTCGCCCTGGTGATGGGATGCATGTTCTGCGTTGCGGCCCCGATATGGGCGCAGGAGGCAGGTAAG